>CALKVR010000345.1 GCA_938004815.1 uncultured Polyangiaceae bacterium
CTACCGGAAACGGTCCCGGTGGGAATGGCGTTTCGGCGAGGGGGTATCGTCAGTTCGCCCGGTCGGCCGTGAAGCCGACGGTGAACGTCACGCTGGCGCCGAGGATGGCAGCCTCGAGCCCCGGGTCGGGTGAGACGTCGGCCACCCACAGGCAGCCCCCCGCGTAGGCGACGGTGACGACGCCCGCCTTCATCTCGTTCGCCGTCCACGCGTCGGTCCCCTCGCCCTCGCTCACGAGCTCGGCGTCGGCGACCGACCAACCGAGGAGCGCGCAGTTGACCCCGTTCGTGGCGACGCCGCCGCCCAGGTAGAGCCGGAAGCTGTCACCCGACTCGCCGATCACGCCGAACGCCTCCTGCTCGGTCACGGCGATCTCGCCGTCGCAGACGTCCTCGCAATCGGGGTTGTTCGTGCCGGAGCCGCATTCGCTGGGGTCGGCCTTGCGGGTGGTGCCGACGCAGTGCTGCTTGGGCAGGTTGACGATCATCTGGTGCTCGTACTCGGTGTTGCGCTGCTCGATCGAGACGTCCTCGGGCCAAGCCTCGGCAGGGCAGACGATCTCGGGGCGCGCACAGTCGAGATCGAAGGTGATGGGCTGCCCCTCGTGGTCGATGGTCACCTGGCCGCCCTGCGCGCCGATGCTCGACGTGTAGACGGCGCCTCCGATCTTGACCTCCACGCCGATCGCCTCCTCGTACGCCACCCCCCAATCTCCGCTCACGTCCGGTGCCGGGGACTTCGACCCGGCCGCGCAGCCATCGCCCTGCGCGCCGGTGAGGACCGGCAGGGCGGCCAAGCAAGCCAAGCTCACGCCGTGACGAAAGGAAGAGCGCATCGAGACCTCCTGAGAAGCACCTTTCGCAAGACACGATCCAATGCGTCGGGGCGTTTGCAGCGGGGGTGCGTCAGCCGCCGTCAACGGCCGTTCACGATCGGCGGCACGATTGTCCACAGCCGCGGCCCGTCGGTTCCCTGCTGACGCGCTGCGGCCCACGAGTGGTAGGTTGCGCGCCATGACGAAGGCCCTCTCGGGCGAGCAGCTCGTGCTCGACGACGCGCCCGCCAAAGGCCGCGATCTCCTGATCGTCGACGGCAACAACCTCGCACATCGTGCGTTCCACGCGCTGCCCGAGACGATCGCCACGTCGTGGGGGTTGCCGACGAACGCGATCCTCGGGTTCGCCAACGTCTTCTTCAAGCTGCTCGTCGACTACCGGCCCCGCGGGGCGGTCGTGGCGTGGGACTCGCGGCCGACCGCGCGGCCCAAGCCGACTACAAGGCCGGCCGCAAGCCGATGCACGAGTCGCTCGCCAAGCAGTTTCCGCACTTCGACGAGATCGTGTCCGCGTTCGGCTACCCGAGCGTGAAGGTCGCGGGGTGGGAGGCCGACGACGTGATCGCCACCCTGGCCACCCGCGGCGAAGCGGGCGGCCTCACCGCTTGCCTCGTCTCGACCGACCGCGACGCGTTCCAGCTCGTTTCGCCCGGCACTTGCCTGATGATGACGCCGCGCGGCGTCGGCGACGTCGAGGTCTACACCCCGGAGCGGGTCCTCGCCCGCTACGGGATCGGGCCGGCGCTCATCCCCGACTTCATCGCCCTCAAGGGCGACTCCGCAGACAACATCGCGGCCGTCCCCGGGATCGGTGAGAAGACGGCCGCGCAGCTCCTCGCCCGCTATGGGTCGCTCGACGCGGTGCTCGAGCACGCCCATGAGCAGCCGCCGGCGCGCCGCCGCGCCCTCACCGAGAACGCAGACGCGGCGAGGGCGGCCAAGAAGCTCGCGACCCTCCGGCGCGACCTCGATCTGCCTGCCGAGGCCGACCCCGTCGCGCTCGTCGGGACCCCGCCCGACCGCTCACGCATGCGCGAGGTGTTCGGTCGCTTCGAGCTCAAGCGGATCCTCGAGCGGCTCGCGCTCCTCGAACCGCCGAGCTGAGCCCCCTCACTTCGGCAGCGGCGGCGGGCCCTTCTTGGTCGGCTCGTCTTCGTCGTCGGCGGCCTCGATGTCGTCGAGCAGATCGAACGCCATCGGATCACGCTTCTCCATGAACGCTTCGACCGCCTTTTTGACGCCGGCCTTCAGGTCGACGAACTCGGCGCCGAAGCCCACCGGCGCGCCGTCTTTGCCGGTGAGCAGCCACGCGCACCGTGCGACGACCGTGAACTTGTTCTTGCCCACCGCCAGCTTGAGGCCGATCTCGGTGCCGACCTCCGGCGTGACCGGCATCTCGACGAACAGGCCGCCGACCGAGATGTCGCGCGTGCGACCCGTGTAGAAGTTGCTGCCGGACGAGACGTCGACGTCGACGTCGAGGTTCACGCGCGGGTGCTTGCGGCGCTCGTTGGACATGGCTCGTGAGGGCCAGTCATTCACGCCGTCGCCGCTCGGTCAACTGAAACGCGTGGAGAGCCAGCCCCGCGAGCACGTCGGCGCGCTCGACGTCGCGCACCCAGTCGGGCGGCAAGCCCCCTACCCCGACGCGCGCGCCGACGAGCGCGCCGGCGAGGGTGGCGATGCTGTCGCTGTCGCCGATGGTGTTGGCGCCTTCGAGGATGGCGGCGCGCGCGTCGTCGGGGTGACGCGCGAACACGTAGGCGGCGGCGGCGATCGCTTCGTGCGCGGCCCACCCCTCGAGGCGGCCGAGCGTCACCTCGGGGAGCGTGCCATCCGCCGCCTCGGCGAGCGCGCGCGCGATCATGTCGCCGGTGGGCGGCGAGTAGCGGCCGGCTGCATCCACCATGGCGCGACCGATCGCGTCGGGGGTCGCGTCTCGAAGCGCGAGCGCGACGCCGACCGCCATGGCCGCGCACGCCGCGAGCGCGATCGGATCGCCGTGGGTCAAGCCCGAGTGCGCGACCGCCCACGCCTCGGCGCGCGCAGGGTCGTCGACGAAGACGAGACCGAAGGGGTAGGCGCGCATGACCGGCGTCGTCTTCGCCGGCGCTGTGCCAGGGCACGCCTTGCTCGAGGGCCCAACAGCCGGCCAGGCACGCGCGGCCCGGCCCGCGGTGGCCGCCCTGAGGACGGATCGCCCACGCGACGAAGCTTCGCGCCATTCGCTCCATCACGCCGTCGAGGTCCGCGCCGGCGTCGAGGCCGAGGAGCAGCGAGCGGAGGACCGCCTCGGCCATCTGGGTGTCGTCGGTGTAGGGGGCGAACCGCCGCCCCTGGTCTTCGCGCCACAGCTCGAACCGCTCGACCCCGTTCGGACCGAACCGGGACCGGATCTCGTCGAGCGAGCGGATGAACTCGGTCGGGTGCCCCATCGCATCGCCGATGGCTCCGCCGAGCGCGGCGCCGACGAAGCGGCCCGCCGTCGGCTCG
>CALKVR010000346.1 GCA_938004815.1 uncultured Polyangiaceae bacterium
GCGCAAGGCCGCCGATGCGCTGCTCGAGGCGGGCTACTACCAGGCCGCGTGCAGCGACGCGCACAAGGCCAAGGACGTCGAGGACGTCGTCAAGGCGATCAAAGAGCTACAAAAGCGAGTCGGCGAAGAAGAAGCACGCTTCCTCCTCGCCGATGGCCCCACGCAGATCTTGCAGGGCAAGATCACGGGGTGACGCGGGCCGCGCGATGGCTCGAGAGCCAGTCGGCGCGGCCTACGTCGGGAGCTCCAATCAGGAGCCGCCGCCCTGACCGCCGCAGGTGATGCCGCCGGCGTCGAGCGCCTCCTGGCAAGCATCATCGCCACCGATCTCCGAGAGGAGGTCGACGCTGGCCTCGCAGAGCGACTGGGCCTCGCCACAGTCCGCGCACTCCGACTTCAGATCACCGCACGGATCCGAGCAGCCGAGACCGCCCATCGCGAGGGCCGCAAAACCGAGAAGCACATAGGAACGAATCGTCATGATCGAAATCTCCTCTACCCGCTGTCAGTTGGGAACGGCTCCTACTAGGGCCGCGTCCGTGCGACTACGTTTTTCAACACACCCTGTTTTTCCAGCAAGCGCTGCAGGGTGCGCTTGTCGTCGACCACCGCGTGGGAAAAACCCACAGGGGGTCGAACGGACGGCAATGCTACGGCAGATGACCTAGAAGCTTTCCCCTCGTCAAGTCTCTTGCAGTCGCTCGGAGCACGAAACGCGCGTTTGGCTCGATTTCCCCGCGAGCCTTCACTAAGGCCCGGGGCCGGGTTCCTCGAGGTCATCGCCGCTGGGACGTAGTGAACCTCAGCTCGTGGGGAAACAACAAAAGTTCTGCAATCCAGGACCTGATCGGGACGGCGCCATGAACGAAAAAATTGCTGTCGTAGGGCTCGGATACGTCGGGCTGCCCGTCGCGCTCGGCTTCGCTCGGCAGTTCCCGGGCACGGTCGGCTTCGACATCGACGCCGAAAAGGTCAAAGAGCTCGCGGGCGGGCACGATCGCAACGGGGAGGTCTCGCGGGACGAGCTGCTCGGGGCCGGGCTGCGGGTGACCGCCGACCCGGCAGATCTCGAGGGGGCGACCTTCTTCGTCGTCGCCGTCCCGACCCCGGTCGACGACAACAACGTCCCCGACCTGACGCCCGTCGTCCGCGCGAGCGAGACGGTCGCCAAGGCGCTGAAGAAGGGCGGCGTCGTCGTCTACGAGTCCACTGTCTACCCGGGCGTGACAGAAGAGGTGTGCGGCCCGCTGCTCGCGTCGAAGAGCGGGCTCGCGCGATCCGACTTCAAGCTCGGCTACTCGCCCGAGCGCATCAACCCGGGCGACACCGAGCACACCCTCGAGCGCATCATCAAGGTGGTCTCCGGCGAAGACGACGCGACGCTCGAGCGGGTCGCGAACGCGTACGCTCGGGTGGTGACGGCCGGGGTGCACCGGGCCCCGACCATCAAGGTGGCCGAGGCCGCCAAGGTGATCGAGAACACGCAGCGCGACCTCAACATCGCGCTCATGAACGAGCTCGCGATCATCTTCGAGCGGATGGGGATCAGGACCAAAGACGTGCTCGCGGCCGCCGGCACGAAGTGGAACTTTCTCCGGTTCACGCCCGGCCTGGTCGGCGGGCACTGCATCGGCGTCGACCCGTACTACCTCACGATGAAGGCGCAGCAGCTCGGCTACCAGCCCGAGGTCATCCTCGCGGGCCGCCGCATCAACAACCAGGTCGCCGTGTTCATCGCGCAACGGCTCGTCAAGATGCTCACGAGGCTCGACGTCCCGGCCAAGGGGGCGCGCGTGGGGGTGCTCGGGATCACGTTCAAAGAAGACGTGAGCGACGTCCGCAACAGCAAGGTCCCCGACATCGTGCGCGAGCTGCGCGACTGGGGCGTCGACGTCGTCATCCATGACCCCCTCGCGAACAGCGCCGAGGCCGAGCACGAGTACGGCCTCTCGCTCTCACCCCTCGACGCGTTCCAGAGCCTGGACGGGCTCGTCGTCGCCGTCACCCACCGAGCCTACCGAGAGCTCGGGCCCGAGAAGCTGGGCTCGATGCTCAAGAAGCGTGGCGCGCTCGTCGACGTGAAGAGCTCGCTCGAGCCCGCGCAGCTCCGCGACGGCATCGCGTACTGGAGCCTCTAGGCAGCGCCGTCGCGCGCCTAGGCTCGGCTAGCCCTCGGACGGCTTGTCGCCGTCCTTCGGCTTGTCGTCGTCCTTGGGCTTGTCCTTGTCGCCGTCCTTGGACTTGTCCTTGTCGCCGTCCTTCGGCTTGTCCTTGGACTTGTCCCGCTTCGGCGGCTCGCCGTACTCGGTCGACAGCTTCTTCGCGAGCTGATCGACGATCATGCGCTCGTGGTACTGGGGCATCTGCGGGATCTGCACCGCGACGTGCACGCCCTCTTTGGTCTCCACGAGCTCCATCGAGCCGGGGTAGACCTTGTTGCCGCTCTCGGGGCTCGAGTACTCGAACAGGATGTAGCCGTTGTCCTTGTCCTTCTCGAGGAGCTTGTAGCCGAGGTCGACGCGCAACAGCCTGAGCCCTGCGCCGTAGGTTTGCTCGAACGTGTACGGCGACACGTAAGCGACGCTGGCATTCGCGTCCGGCGCCCGCGTCAGCGCGAAGCCGACCATGAGGAGCGCGAAGCCCACGAGGACGATCCAGAGGAAGCGCCGCAT
>CALKVR010000347.1 GCA_938004815.1 uncultured Polyangiaceae bacterium
GCGGTGCTCCTCGGCGGCTTCGCGGTCGGGACGTTCTACGTCGTCGCCCGACCCATCGGGATGGTCACGGGTTGGTTCGACGACGCGTCGCAGGTTGCGATCACCGGGGCGCTGCTGGCGCTCGCGGGCGCGACGGCCTACGCGATGGCGGGCAGGCCGCGTCCCGATCCCATACCGGGCACGATCACGCCCATGGCCGCGACGGTGATACCCGACTACCGGACGCACCTCTTGCGGATCGACGACGAAGGGTGGCGGCGGTCCGTGGCTACGCTCGAGGGGGACCGGCGGCTGCGTGTGCGAACCATCGACGACGGCGTCTCGGTCGGGTACGCAGGGCGCAGGGGGCTCGGAGACTCCTGGGTCGCGCTCAGGCGCAACGCGGGCGACGAAACGAAGCTCGCCGCTTCTTTCAACGACAGCGTGCTCCTCTTCGAGGTCGCCCGCATGCTCGTGGGCCCGCTCGGCCGGCTGCGGCTCGATCTCGAGCGCGGCGGCGCGCTGTTCACCTACGAGGTCGACGCCGACACCGATCTCGACGCCGTCGTCGACGCTTTTCGCACGGGCCAGCGCGAGCGCCTCGCGCTCCAGCGCGTGCGGGCGAGCTTCCTCGAGTTGCTAGCGAGCCGGGCCGAGCGACAAGGCGCATCCGAGCGCTGACGATCGCTGGACGATCGCGGCGCCGACGCTACCCTTGTCGTGCGGCACGACGCTCCGAATGACAGACAAGGCTCTCCCTCGCTGGGCTCCGCTCGCTCTCGCGGGAGCCATCGCGTTCGCAGCCGGCGCGTGGCTCTTTTCTCGACCGCCCGCTCCGACCGAAGCAGCCGCGCGCGCCGCAGACACGGGCTCGCTGCGCGAGTCGCCGGGCGCGGCGCGGCCGCAGACGAACCGGCGGCCAACCCGCGTGACAGAGCCCGATGCCGATGAGCCCGAGGCGCTCGACGACGAGCCGGTAGCGCGACAGGGCGGTACCGCGGGCGCCGCGGCGACGCTGCCACAGCCGGCGCTGCGCGGCTCGATCCTCGACACGGCCGACCCCTGTGATCCCCTGGTCGAGCCGCCGATCCCAGCCGCGTTCGAGCGCGTGACGGAGGCGGGGGTAACGATCGCGTGGCCGCTCGAGCTGACGGCGCACGAGCCGACCGGGCTCGCGTACACGGTGGCCGGCCTCCTGCGCGAAGCCGCGAACGCGACCGGGACCGAGCCGCGGGCGCGCCTCACTGTCTTTCTCTATGCGTCACGCGACGAGCTCCATCTCGCCACCGGCACGCCCGAGTGGGCGAGCGGCGTCTACGACGGGGCGGTGCACGTCGTCGAGGAGCCGAGCATCGACTTCGGCGTGCGGGTGTCCACGCTTCGGCACGAGGTCATGCACGCGCAGCTCCACACCGGCGTCGGCTGCATGCCGGCCTGGTTCAACGAGGGCGCGGCCCAGCTCTTCGCGGGGCGTCCGCCGGTCGCGACGTGGATGACGATGCTCAAGGAGCGCGCCTCCTTCGACTTCGATGCGCTGGGGGCGCCGACGATCGCCGAGGCGCCCAAGGACGACGCGCCCAAGCTCTATGCCGAGAGCCTCGCGATGCTGCTTCACGTGATCGATCGCCCCTCCCAAGGCGGCCTGGCAGAGGTCGTGCAGAGCCTGCACGAGATCGACGTCGCAGATCCCGAGCTTCGCGCCCGCACGCTCTGGCGCACGTTGAGCCCCTCGACGACCCCGAGCCACGTGCGCGCGTCGCTGGCGAAGCGCCTGTTCGGTGTCTCGTCCGAGGCCGATCTCGACGCGCTCTTCGCCGGCCCCGTCTGCTGCACGGGCGAGCGACGGCTCGCGGACCTGTCGTGCCGCGCGGACGGCGACGCGTCGCCCCGCGACGGTCTGGACGGTGGACGAGCCACCGGCGCGTCCCGATGCAGGCGCTACTGAGCCGCTCAACCGGCTAGAACGACTGATCAATTTTCGCGCCGCGCGATTCGCCGAGAAAAATTCGGCGGGCGTGTCGATCGGAGCGATCCCCGTTCGTACGGGGGTCGAGGGCGGCGCAAGGGCGCCGCCGACCGGTGCTATCAACCCCACCAAGGAGAACGGCCATGAACCAGTATCTGCTCTCGGTCTACCACGTCGAAGGCGAGCCCATGCCCACGGGCGAGAAGCTGAAGCGGATCTTCAAGGAGGTCGACGCGTTCAACCAGCTCATCAAAGAGAAGAAGGTGTTCGTGTTCGCTGGCGGCCTCCACGCCCCCTCGAGCTCGACCGTCGTTCGCGAGAAGGACGGCGAGGTGCTGCTCGCGGACGGGCCCTTCTCCGAGGCGAAGGAGCACATCGGCGGCTTCTGGGTCATCAAGGCCCCCGACCTCGACGCCGCGCTCGCGTGGGCCAAGCAGGCGGCGGTCGCGTGTGCGGCGCCGGTCGAGGTCCGCCCGTTCCAGGAGCCGGCCGCCGATTGATCGCGCGATGACGAGCGTTCCCGACGCAAGAGCGATCGCCGAAGTGTTCCGCGCGTGCTCGGGGCGCCCG
>CALKVR010000348.1 GCA_938004815.1 uncultured Polyangiaceae bacterium
GCTCGGGCTCGTCGAGCTCCCGGCGCGCGAGCTGGGGCGCCGAGACGTGCGGGTGAAGGTCGCGGTGATCGGCGTCAACCCCGTCGACTGGAAGATGCGGAGCGGCGGCCCGCTGCGTTTCGCTCATCGCTTCGTCGGCCCGTCTGGGCCGCTCGTCGTCGGGATCGACTTCACGGGGACGGTGATGGAGGCTGGCCCCGACGCCGACCTCGCCGTCGGGGCCCGCGTGGTCGGCGGCACCGACTTCTCGCGCAAGCAGCTCGGCTGCTACGCGACCGAGGTCGTGGTGCGGGACGATCAATGCGCTCTTTTGCCCGACGCGGTGTCGTTCGAGACCGCCGCCTGCTTGCCGGTTCCCGGGGCCACCGCCCTGCGCGCCTTCGTTCTGGCGGGTCTCTCGACGACCGAGCCCTCCCCCAACAAGAGGGTGCTCGTGCTCGGGGCGGCAGGCGGCGTCGGGCTCATCACCCTCCAGATCGCGCGGGCGCTCGGCGTCGCCGCGACCGGCGTCTGCTCGACCCGCAACGTCGCGCTCGTCGAGGATCAGGGTGCGACCGCCGTCGACTACACGAAAGGCGACGCCCTCGAGGCCGCTCGCGCGCACGGGCCGTTCGATCTGATCCTGAACGCGGTCGGGTCGGAGACCTACCCGGTAGCGGCCAGTCGCGCGCTCCTCTCGGATCGCGGCACGCTCGTCCTCGCCGTCATCCGCGCTGCCGACGTTCCGGCCATCGCGTTTCGCTCGAACGTGACGCAGGTGCTCGGCCGCCCCGGGCGCGACAACCTGGAGCCTCTCGTGCAGTGGCTGGCCGATGGCAAGCTGACGCCGCTGATCGAGGCGCGGTTCCCCCTCTCCGAGGCCGAGCAGGCGCACCGCCTCTCGAAGGCGGGCAAGGTCGTCGGCAAGCTCTTGCTGACGGCCTGACTGAGGGCCTCGGTCAGAATCGAATGTCGCTGGCCGATAGAACGGGCGCGGCCACGCCGAAGGCCATGGTGCGCTCGAGGACGTTGCGGAGCTCCCGCACGTTGCCGGGCCACGCGTGGTCCGTGAGGGCGACGAGCGCGTCGGCCGCGAGCTGCGGGGGCGCGGTGCCCTCGGGGGTGAAGCGCTCGAGGAAGCGACGCGCGAGCGCGATCACGTCCTCGGGGCGGTCTCGGAGCGGGGGCACGTGCAGGGGCACGACGTTCAGTCGGTAGAAGAGATCTTCGCGAAACCCGCCCTCGCGCACGAGCTTCGGCAGATCCCGGTGGGTGGCGGCGACGACGCGCACGTCGACGCCTACCGGCTGGCGCTCCCCGAGCGGGAACACCTCGCCGTTCTCGAGAAAGCGCAGGAGCTTCGGCTGCACGTCGAGCGGCAGCTCGCCGATCTCGTCGAGGAAGACCGTCCCCTTGTCGGCGGCGCGCAGCACCCCGGGCTCGTCGCGGTCGGCCCCGGTGAAGGCGCCGCGCTTGTGCCCGAACAGCTGAGACTCGAACAGCTCGCGCGGAACGGTGGCGCAGTTGAACGCAACGTAGACGCGTCGCGCGCGCGTCGACAGGTCGTGAATCGCGCGCGCGACGACCTCTTTGCCGGTACCCGACTCGCCCGTCACGAGGATGGTCGCGCGTGAGCCGGAGAGGCGCGCGATCGACCGGCGCAAGAGGCGCATCGGCGGCGCAGCCGCAACGAAGTCGGGGAGCTCGGGCAGGACGTCGGGGTCCTTGGCGGTGGTGGCGAGGTCGGCGCTGCGCGTGATGCTGGCCGAGAGCCCGCGCTGCGCCGAGGCGACGAGCGCCTGGAGCGCCATCGCCTGCTCGTCGTCGATCGCCCCCTCGACGCCGAAGTGGAGCTTCTTTCCGTTCGCGCCCGTCAGCTCGAACCAACGTTCGACCTTCGCCATGCCAGGCGATCGAGGCGAGGGAGGTGGCGTCGACTCGAGGACGGCCGTTCGCCCAGGGAACACGTCCGCCGCGGCCCGAAGGAGCTGCTTGGGTAGCGCGCTCGGGTTCGTCGAGCGACCGATCAGCGTCTCGGCGGCATCGGCCACGCGATCCGCCAGCGCGTTCGCCGAAAACGACGTAGCGCGCGGCGGGCGACGCGCCCCGGTCACGTCGGGTCGGTGGCGCGAGATCGGCCGCGGCACGACTCCGATCGCTTCGCTGTCGGCGAGCACGGCGAGGAGCTCCTCGTCCGCGCCCGGGGTGCCGAGCTCTCGCCGAACGAACGCGAGCGCGCCCCGTCCGAACAAGGCCTGCACCCGATCTTCGGCGTCATCGAACGCAGGAAGCGACGCCTCCAGCTTCCCCACCGCGTCGTCGTGACGCCGCTCGAAGAAGTCGAGCATCCCTTCGACCCGCAATCGCAGCGCGGCGTGGTAGGGAGACGGCAGCTGGTCATGGAGCGCTTCGGCCTTGCCCAGCGCGCGGCGCGCGCCGTCCAAGTCGCCCTTCAGCGTGCGGGCCAGTATCGACTCGAACACCATGTCGTGCGGCGTGTAGCCGACCGCAGCGACCTCCTCGAAGACATTGAAGGCGCTGTCCGACAACCTCACGGCGTCTTCGTGGTCGCCGCGCAGGGAGGCGGCGGTAGCGCGCGCAAAGGCCGTCAGGCCCGCGACATAGCCGCGCGGAGGCCCCCCCGCCTCGGCTTCCAAGTCGGCGGCGAGGCGGTCGAGCATGCCGGGCTCGTTCGTGTTGCCGAAGAGGCGAACCTCGGCGGGCGCGCTCACGAAC
>CALKVR010000349.1 GCA_938004815.1 uncultured Polyangiaceae bacterium
GCAACGCGGACCTCAGATCCGCATCAACCAGCGAATCCGCGTCCCCGAGGTTCGGGTCATCGGAGACGACGGCGAGATGCTCGGCATCCTGGCCACGCACGAGGCGCTCCGTCGCGCGCAGGAAAAGGGCCTCGATCTCGTCGAGGTGAACCCCAAGGCCGAGCCCCCGGTCTGCAAGATCCTCGACTACGGCAAGTTCAAGTACGACGAGAAGAAGAAGGCGCGCGAGACGCGCATCAAGACGGCGGCGTTCGACGTCAAAGAGATCAAGCTCCGCCCGAAGACGGACGACCACGATCTCGATTTCAAGACCCGCGCGGCGCAGGCGTTCCTCGAGGCCGGCCACAAGGTGAAGTTCACCGTGCGGTTCCGTGGTCGCGAGATCACCCACCCGCAGGTCGCGCAAGAGCAGCTCGACCGCATCGTCAGCAAGCTCGACGAGCTGGCGACGGTCGAGCTTCGCCCGACGATGGAGCAGCGCACGATGACGCTCTTGATGGCGCCGCGCCCCATCGTCATGCAGAAGGTCCACCAGGCCCGCGCCGCTGCCGCCAAGGCCGTGCGCCGCGAGGGCAAGGCCGAAGACGTTCAGACGCAGCAAGACGAGGCGGTGGCGAAGCTCGAGCAGCAGCTCGCCGACCAGGACGACGACGACGACGACGACGACGAATGACCTCGTGGCCGCTGTAGGCAACTGAGAGGTCCGTCCCTGAGATTGCGACTGCGCTTGGCTCCGTCGGGCCTTGCCTGTACTCCGTCCAGCAAGCTGGACTCCGTACACGCGGCTCACCCCCCGCGCGCCGGCCCCGTCAGGGGCCGGGCCATCAACAGAGCCCTCCCCTTCGGCGAGGGGGGAGCGGTGATGTCAATGTGGGATCAGGCCGCCGAACCAGGCGCCCGCGACGCCGCCGGCGACGAGCAGGACCAGCACGACGAAGATCAGCGGCGACGTGCCCTTTTTGGGCTCGGAGCCGCCGCGGCTCGACACCGGCGGAGCCAGGCCCTGCCCCGGTAGCGCCAGCGGGCGATGGGACCCCGGCGGCGCCTGCGCCGCGACCTGGGGCGCGAGCGGCGAGTCGTCCTCGAGCGCCGACAGGTTTCCGAGGCCGATCTCGCGCTCGGCGGCGTAGATGCTCGCGCGGATCTGCGACTCTTGCTCGCGGTTCTGGTGGTGCGCGCCGACGTTCAGCTCGTCGGCCCAGTTGCCGATGTTCTCGAACCCGAGCTTGAGCGGCTCCTCGGGCTTGGGCTGCGCTGACTTCTTGCCGCCCTCTTCGCCCTCTTGCAACGAAGTGAACTCGAAGAGCGCCTCTTCGATGAGCTTGTCGATGACGCTGCCCTTGTCGGGCGCCTTCTTCTTACGCAGCGTCATCGCGCCGCGCACGAGCTCGGCGATATCGAACGAGCTGACCGGCTTGCCCACCCGGTAGAGGAGCGCCGTCAGGTCTCGGCCGAGGTCGCGCGCCGAGTTGTAGCGAGCGTTCGGCTCCTTGGCGAGGGCGCGGGCCAGGATGCGATCGAGCTCTTCTGGCACGTCGGGCCGCAGCTGTCGCAGCGCCGGGATGTGGGCCTGCTGCACCATCTTCACCGTCGCGAAATCGGTGTCGCCGAGGAACAGCCGCCGGCCCGAGAGGAGCTCCCAGAGGATGATGCCGACCGCGAAGATATCCGCGCGGTGATCGACGTCGCCGCCGAACGCCGCCTCGGGCGCGAGGTAGCTGAACTTGCCCTTGATGATCCCGGGCTCGCTCTTCTCGAGCTGGCTGGTGGCCTTG
Source organism: uncultured Polyangiaceae bacterium (assembly GCA_938004815.1). Lineage (GTDB taxonomy): Bacteria > Myxococcota_A > Polyangia > Polyangiales > Polyangiaceae > Xiheicaenibacterium. The sequence goes on from CALKVR010000349.1 coordinate 1,776, forward strand.
GCGAGCCCGAAGTCCACGATCTTCACCTCACCGAACTTGGTGATGAGCACGTTCGGCGGCGACATGTCGCGGTGGACGATGTGCAGGTCCTTGCCGTCGCCGCCCTGGAGCTCGTGGGCGTAGGTGAGCCCCTCGCAGATGCGGATCGCGATGAGCGTCGCGATCTCGACCGGGAACGTCCGGTTCGTGTTCTTGAGGTAGTCGATGACGGCCTTGAGATCGGAGCCGTCGACGTACTCCATCACGATGAAGTA
>CALKVR010000350.1 GCA_938004815.1 uncultured Polyangiaceae bacterium
CGATGACACCGATCGCCGCGGCGATGAACGTGATGAAGGCCCACTCGTCGCTGTCGTCACGGCGGTACGAGGAGTAGTAGAGCGGCTCTTCTTTCGGCTCGGCGAGGTGGTTGAAGAACCAGAGGATGCCGCCCGTCGCCGCTGCCGTCAGCGCAGCAGCCCCCATCGCGAGGTACGCCGAGGCGGGGCGCCGCTGCTCGCCGGTGAAGCCGAGGATGAGGTGCAGGGCCGTCTTGCCGAGCACGTACGCGGCCAGGAGCCCGACGAACGCGGTCGAGAGGTAGCCGTGCTTGCCCTCGCGCGGATAGAGGTACGCGGCCGCGCCCGCGAAGACGACGAGCGCCGCCGTCACCAAGCGGCTCGCCCGTCGCGCCGCCACCTCGGCGCGCAGCCACGCGCCGTAGTCGTCCTCGTCCCCGCTGGTCATGGGAGCGCCACTACCCCGATGAGACTTCGCGGGGAAGCCGCGTCGGTGCTAGAACCTCGCGGTCGGAGGAGTGGCCGAGTGGTCTAAGGCAGCCGCCTTGAAAGCGGCCGTGGGGCAACCCACCGGGAGTTCGAATCTCTCCTCCTCCGCCGTCGAAGCTCGAGGCGTTTGGTCGATCCGTTTGACGCGACGGTTGCGCCGCCCGTCTCATGGCTGGCATGGTGGACGCACCCCAGCGACCGATTCTGCGCCCGGTGTACGTCGCGCTCGCGCTGGTGGGGTGGGCGGCTCTGGTCGCGTGGTGGACGCTCACCGCTCGCAGCTGGTTCGTGCAGCAGCGCTACGTCGAGGTATTGGCCACGGTCGACGAGGTGACCTACGAGCGCGGCGCCCGCGACCGCCACACCAAAGAGTGCTCGACGGGCGATGGCCGGGGGACCCGCAGCGTGCTCACGACCTACAGCTACGAGGTGGGCGGGCGGCGGTACTCCTCGGCGGCCTACGATCATCGCTACGTGACCGAGATCTTCTGCACCGAGGATGCCGCCATGGCGCGCGTCGCAGAGCTCGAGAGCAAGCGCGCTCTCACGGTGTTTTACGATCCAGACGATCCGAGCGTCGCCGTGCAGAAGAAGGAAGAGCTGAGCGAGGTGATCTTCGTTCACGCGCTGCTGCTCGCGCTCGGGGGCGGGCTCGTCTGGCTCTACGTGCGCCAGCGTCGCGTGCATCGGGAGTACCAGGCGTCGTTCGACGCGTGGGCCTCGGGGAAGTGAACCGCACGAGCGAGCGTAGATGGCCGCATGAGGTGGTCCTTCGCTTCGGTCCTGGGCGCAGCGGCGCTCGCGATCGCGCTCCCGACGCTGGCCGGTGACGTGAAAGAGGCCGACGCGACGTGCCACACCGCCACCGCGATCCTCGTCACGGGCGACGGCGGCGACGAAGACAGCCGGTGGTCGAAGATCCGCGAGGTGGTGTCGGCCAACAAGAAGCTGACGGTCGTGCGTGAGGCCCCGACCAACCGGGTCGGCGAGGTGGCGCTCACCCGCTTCGACATCAAGCACACGTTCAAGGGTGGCCCCACCGTCGCCTACACGGTGCAGTGCGGCCACGGCGGCACGTGCAACGACGTAGCCAAAGAGTTCCACGCCAAGTTCCCGTCGCTCACGCCGGTGCCGGTCGTCCAGTGCGGCGACGTGAGCAACGTGCTGACGAACCCGCAGCCGGCGCCCTGAAACGCTCCGCGTGGCGACGGACTCCTCGGAATCTCTGGCCCGCCTCCTCGGTTCTGCCACAACTCGGAGGCACGATCTGGCGATGTCGATCGCAGCTCGATGGGACCGGAGGACGGCGCTCTTCGCCTGGGGTGGCGCGATGCTCGTGGGGGCGGCCCTCATCCGGCCGATATCCGAGAACGTCGCCTGGATCGCGACGGCGGCGCGCTACGAGACCACCCACATCGTGGCGCACCTGTTCCTCTATGGCACCCTCACCGCGCTCGCGCGGGCCGCTGGCCTCACGCCGTTCCGAGCCGCGACCGTCACGCTCGCCGTCGCGGCCGGCCAAGAGTCGGTGCAGCTGATCACCGCGCCAGAGCCGCGCGGGCCGAGCTGGGCGGAGGCCTTCGACCTCTTGGTCGACGGAGCGGCGGTGGCCGCGGTGCTCGCGGCCGACCGGTTGCGCGGGCGCGGTTAGGCCGTCAGAACGTCCCGACGACCCCAACGCCGCTCGGCCCTACGACGGGTCGGACGACGGGGGCGGGGGTGAGCGCTTCGATCCGCTCGGTGTACGTGTCGGCGCGGTCTTCGGCCACGAGATCGAAGGTGAGCATGGCGCCGGCCTGGGCGGCGAGGCCGACGCCGGCGCCGATGAAGCCGTCGCGGTCGTCCACCGCCCCGAAGACGATGCTCCCGGCCCCGAGGGCGATGAGGCCGATCTCGATGCCCTTGTAGACGTCGAACCAGAAGTTCACTTGCTGCATGCGGGGCAGCTCCTCGGCGCGGTAGCGCGCCGGGCTCTTTGCGTGCAGGGCGGCGAGATCGGCGAGCTGCCCCTCGGTGCGGATCAAGAGGACGAGCCCCGCGCCGATCTCGATCGCGCTCACCGGCAGCACCGCCGAGGCGAAGCCGACCCCGAAGTCGCCCCGCGGAATCGAGGAGCCCGCGAAGAACGCGGTGCCGATGCCGACGCCGAGAAACGCGGCCGCCTCCTGGAGCTCGCCTCGGAAGTACGTGCGCATGGCGGCCCGCATGGCGGCGTCGCGCTCGGCGTCGGTGCGCGGTGCGCGGTCGTCGCGAGCCAGCTGCTCGGCGCGCGCGGGCGCGGCGAGGGCCGCGACGGCGACGATCGAGAGGAGGGCCCGCCGGATCACCAGCGAAGGCTATCAGGCTCGCGCGAAAGGCGAAGACGGAGCGACGGTGGCCGGCGGCGCGGCGGCGGCGATCAGCCGGCGCGGGCGGACCGCGAGCTCCTCCAGATCGGCGGGGTTGCGGGGGGCCGGGAACGAGACGCGCCACGAGAGCGTGACGGCTTCGTCATCGGCATCGAGCAGCACCGTGTCGAGGTGGGGAAGCGCGCGCTCGGTTCGCCCGCGGATCGTCCAGCTGACGGCGGGCTCGAGCTGGGGCAAGCGGAACGTCCACGCCCGCTCGGCGTGGACACCCGTCACGACGAACGTCTCGTCGCCGCGAAGCGGGTCGGCGAGCCACTGGTCGTCGGGCGCCGAACAGTAGTGGCGCGGGTGGCGATCGACGGGGGGATGGGGCGCGAGGTCCTCCACCGGCTCCGAGCCCGCGCGCGAGCGCCGCGGCTCCCAGTGCGGGCCCACCGGGCCGAAGCCCGCCGGAGCCCACGGCCCCGCCTCGGGG
>CALKVR010000351.1 GCA_938004815.1 uncultured Polyangiaceae bacterium
TCGTTGTAGATCGCGCCGCCGCTGCCGCCGCCGGGGGCCCCACCCTGCGCCGGGTTGCCGCCGTTGCCGATGGCGTGGTTGTGCGAAAACAGGCTGTTGTAGATCGACCACGAGACGCCGATGCTGCTGATGCCGCCGCCGTTCGAGCACGTGTTGCCGAACCCGTCGGCGCCCCCGAACGTCGTGTTCACGACGTAGACGGGCCTGTCCTGGTGCTGATCGAAGACGCGGATGCCGGCGCCACCGACGTCTGGGCCGGAGTCGGCGCACACGTTGTTGAAGAACCGGGCGTTGACGACCTTGAGCCGCCCACCCCGAGCCCATATCGCGCCGCCGCCGTCGTACTCGTCTTCGCCCTTCGAGTTGGCGTCGATGAACGTGATGTTCTGCACGGTCAGGCGCGGGTGGTCCTGGTCGTTGCACATCGACGTCGTCCACTTCTGCGCCTCGTCGCAGGTGTTCATGTAGAGGATACGGGTCGAGCCCCCGCCGCTCAGGGTGACGAGCCCGCCGCCGTCGATGACGATCTCGGGGCCGGTGTCGTTCACGATCTTGGCCGGCCGATCGAGCGTGATGGTGACCGGGTCGGGGCCGCAGTCGAACGTGATGACGCCGCCCGCAGCCACGGCCGCGATGAACGCGTCGCCGGTGCAGCTCGCGGGGGTGCCGGTGCCCACGACGGTGCGCGGAGACGAGCTGTCGGCCAGGCCCGCCTCGGCTGGGACGGGGCAGTCGCCGTCGGGGTTCCCCGCGGGCGGGCCGTCCTCGGGGTTCGTGAGCGGGTTCGGGACGTCGACGCTGCCACCGGCGCCCGCCATCGCGCCCGCGCCGTCGTCGTCGTCGTACGCGCTGTCGCCGCAAGCCGCGAACACCCCGACGATCAAGAGCGAGCTCGAAACGATGACCCGTCGACGCATCGCTCCCCCCTCACCTCGTGAGGGGGGTTGGGGGGGTGAAATCATGGGAAAGACGCTCCGAGAGAGAAGACCGGACTGCTTCATGAACATGGCTAGTTCTCTTGATTGCCGTCGTCGCACACGCCGATGTACGGCGCGTCTTCGAACGCCCCGCACGCCGCGCCGTCGCAGTGCACCGGCACGTGGCAGGCCTTGAGCCCATTATTGCAGCTGTCCGAGCAGGAACCGACGATCGCCCCCGCCTGGGTGCCCTTGATGCAGCACACCTTGGGCGCGGCGCAGTCCTCGGGCCCGTCGCAGAAGAAGATCACGCGGCCGTCCTCACCCGAGCCGTCCTGACACGCCTGGCCCACCGCGCAGAACCCGTCGTTGCAGCACTCGGCGCACGCTTCACCGCCGGCGCAGTTGACCTTCTCGATCTTCTGGCTCGGCTCGTACTGCACCAGCGTGTTGCCGTCGTCGCCACAAGCCATACCCAGGACGGCGAGCGCGAGCGCGAGGCCGCCAAGCGCAAGGGTTCTCATCTTTGCCAGACTATCACCTCGCCTTTTCGGGAATGCTGCTAACTTTCCGCCACCGTGGCTCACCAGTTCGTCTTCACGATGCAGGATCTCCGCCGGGTGCACCCCCCGAACAAGGAGGTCCTCAAGGGGATTTGGCTGTCGTTCCTTCCCGGCGCCAAGATCGGGGTCCTCGGCCACAACGGCGCGGGCAAGAGCACGCTGCTCCGGATCATGGCGGGGTGGGACAAAGACTTCCTCGGCGAGGCCAAGCCCGCGGACGGCATTCGCATCGGCTTCTTGCCGCAGGAGCCGCAGCTCAAGGCGCCGACCGTCCGTGAAGAGGTCGACCTCGCCGTCCACGAGATCAAGTCGCTGCTCGCTCGGTCCGAAGAGCTCGGCGTCCTGATGGGTGAGAACCCCGACGACATGGACAAGCTCCTCGAAGAGATGTCGGTCGTGCAGGACAAGATCGAGGCCGCCGACGGCTGGGAGCTCGATCGAACCGTCGAGCGCGCGATGGACGCGCTGCAGTTGCCACCCCCCGACGCTCCGACCGACAAGCTCTCGGGCGGCGAGCGCCGGCGCGTCGCGCTCTGTCGCTTGCTCTTGGAGAAGCCCGATCTGCTCCTCCTCGACGAGCCGACCAACCACCTCGACGCCGAGAGCGTCGCGTGGCTCGAGCGCTTCCTCCACGATTTTCCGGGAACGGTCGTCGCCGTCACCCACGATCGATACTTCCTCGACAACGTCGCGGGCTGGATCCTCGAGCTCGACCGCGGCCACGGCTACCCCTTCGAGGGCAACTACTCGGGCTGGCTCGAGTACAAGCAGAAGCGCCTCGTCGACGAGCAGAAGCAGGAGACCTCGAGGAAAAAGGTGCTCGAGCGCGAGCTCGAGTGGGTGCGCAGCTCGCCGCGCGCGCGCCAGGCCAAGAGCAAGGCCCGCATCGCGTCGTACGAGTCGCTGCTCGCCAAGGACAAGGAAGAGAAGGCCTACGAGGCGACAGAGATCACGATCCCGGCCGGCAAGCGCCTGGGCAACGTCGTCATCGAGGCGAGCAACCTGAAAAAGTCGTTCGGTGATCGGCTCCTCATCGACGACCTCACCTTCTCGCTCCCGCGCGGTGGCATCGTCGGCGTCATCGGCCCCAACGGCGCCGGCAAGACGACGCTGTTCCGCATGATCGTCGGCCAAGAGCAGCCCGACAGCGGCACCATCCGCGTCGGCGAGACGGTCGAGCTCGCGTACGTCGATCAATCGCGCGACGCGCTCGGCGCCAAGAACAACGTCTGGCAAGAGATCTCCGGCGGCGAGGAGAAGATCATGGTCGGCAAGAAAGAGGTCAACAGCCGCGCCTACGTCTCCTCGTTCAACTTCGCGGGCAGCGACCAGCAGAAAAAGGTCGGCGATCTCTCCGGCGGCGAGCGCAACCGCGTTCACCTCGCCAAGCTCCTCAAGACGGGCGGCAACCTGCTCCTCCTCGACGAGCCGACCAACGACCTCGACGTCGACACCCTGCGCGCGCTCGAAGAGGCGCTCCTCGAGTTCGCCGGGTGCGCGGTCGTCATCAGCCACGATCGCTGGTTCCTCGACCGCATCGCGACGCACATCCTCGCGTTCGAGGGTGACGCCAAGGTCGTGTGGTTCGAGGGCAACTACGAGGCGTACGAGGCCGACCTCAAGCGACGCCTCGGCAAAGAAGCGGATGAGCCGCACCGGTTCCGCTACAAGAAGCTGAGCGACAAGTGACGGGCGCGCCCGGGCTGGCTCACGCGGTGCGCGTCCACCAGACGGGCGACGCGAGCGCGCTCCGCTTCGAGGCCGTCGACGTGGGCGCGCCGGGTGAGGGCGAGGCGCTCGTGCGGCAGACCGCCGTCGGCCTGAACTTCATCGACGTCTACCACCGCACCGGGCTCTATCCGCTGCCGCTCCCGGCCGTGCTCGGCCAAGAGGCGGCCGGCGTCGTCGAGGCGGTCGGGCCCGGCGTCACCCTCGTCGCGCCCGGCGATCGCGTCGCGTACGCGGGCGTGCTCGGAGGCTACGCCGACAGGCGCCTCGTCCCCGCCGACCGCCTCGTCCAGATCCCCGCCGGCGTCACCGAGCGAGACGCGGCCGCGCTCATGCTCAAGGGCATGACGGCGCGATACCTCTTGCGAGCCACGACGTCGGTCGGCCCGGGCCACGTGGTCGTCGTGTTCGCCGCCGCGGGCGGCACCGGTCAGATCCTCGTGCGCTGGGCGAAGCACCTCGGCGCCACCGTCATCGCCAACGTCGGCTCCGAGGCAAAGGCGAGGGTCGTCGAGCGTCTCGGCGCCGACGCGGTCGTCGTCGGCACGGCCGGCGTCTGCGAGGCTGCGCTCGACCTCACCGGCGGCAAGGGCGCCGACGTCGTCTACGACTCGGTCGGCAAGGACACGTTCGAGACGTCGCTCGCGTGCCTGCGCGTCCGCGGCCTGCTCGTGAGCTTCGGGCAGTCGTCGGGCTCGCCGCCGCCCGTGCCGCTGAGCTCGCTGGCCAAGAAATGTCTCTACCTCACCCGGCCGACGCTGTTCGCCTACACGGCCGCGCGCGCCGATCTCGAAGAGACGGCGGCCGACCTGTTCGCGGTCGTCGAGCGGGGCGTGGTCGCGGCAGACATCGGCCAGACGTTCGCCCTCGCCGACGCTGCCGGCGCGCATCGCGCGCTCGAGGCCCGCGAGACGGTGGGCGCGACCGTGCTCTTGCCCTGAGACGCGCCGGCCAACCTGTACTAGCTTCGAAAGATGCGACAGTTCGGCGCGTGCTTTCTTTTTTCGGTCCTCGGCCTGTGTTGCTTCGCGGCCTGCGGTGACGACGGCGACTCGTCGGCGGGCGCGGGCGGCCAGAGCAGCACCAGCAGCTGGCTCGGCGGCGACGGCGGCGCTGGTGGTTTCGTCGTCTCGGGCGAGCCGATCAAGATCCTCAACTGGAACACGCGCAATTTCTTCAACGCGCAGAACGACTCGCCGTCGCCCGAAGAGCCGTTCGTCGATCCGCAGGACTACCAAGCGCAGCTCCAGGCCGTCGCCGATGCGCTCCGCGACCTCGACCCCGACGTCGCCGTCTTGGCCGAGGTCGAGAACCAGAACGTGCTCGACGACCTCTTGGC
>CALKVR010000352.1 GCA_938004815.1 uncultured Polyangiaceae bacterium
ACGCCGATGCGCGCGCTGTTCATTAGCATGAACATCTGCTGGATGCCGACGTTCTCGGCCTCGCCCACCAGCTCGCCGACGCACTCGCCGTCTTCACCGAAGTTGAGGACGCACGTGGCGTTGCCGTTGATGCCCATCTTGTGCTCGATGGAGGCGACGGTGACGTTGTTGCGCGCGCCGAGCGAGCCGTCGTCGTTCACCTTGTTGTAGGGGACGATGAACAGCGAGAGGCCCTTGGTCCCAGGGGGCGCACCGTCGACGCGCGCGAGGACGAGGTGCACGACGTTGTCGGTGAAGTCCTGATCGCCGGCCGAGATGAAGATCTTGGTGCCCGTGATCGCGTACTTGCCGTCGCCGAGCCGCTTGGCGGCGCTGCGCGCCGAGCCGACGTCGCTGCCGGCGTGCGGCTCGGTCAGGCACATCGTGCCGCCCCACACGCCGTGGAGCATGTTGCGGCAGAAGAGCTTTTTCTGACGGGGCGTGCCGAAGTGCGCGATGACCTCGGCCGCGCCGTGCGCCAGGCCGCCGTACATGTTGAACGCCGGGTTGGAGCCGCAGAGAAACTCCTCGACCGTGAGCGTCAGCATGTGAGGCGCGCCCTGACCGTCGTACTCCGCCGAGGTCGAGAGGACCTTCCACCCCGCCTCGTAGAGACGGGTCCACGCTTCTTTGAAGCCCGTGGGCGTCTTGACGCGACCGTCCTCGATGCGGCACCCCTCGCGATCGCCGACGGCGTTCAGCGGACCGAGGACCTCGCAACAGAACTTGTAGGCCTCGTCGATGACCATCGTGCACTCTTCTTCGCCCCACCCGTCGTACGGCGCCTTGCCGAGCATGGGCTGCAGGGGGAACTGCTCGAAGAGCAGGAACTTCATCTCGCGAAGATCGGCCTTGTAGCGATTCTGCGGGGTGCTCGACACGGGACCTCCTAGGGCGGGCTGGCGGCCCGGCGCCGGATTGAGACCGGCCGACCCGGGTCCACCGCCTGCGCGGCGAATTACTTCGCGTGCAAACTATTGGTGTCTAGCACGCCGGCGCGCCGCGTCAAACCCCGCAAAACTGCGGTCAGCGGCGGCGCCGGAGGAGCGCGAGGGCGGCGAGCCCTGCCCAGGCCCAGCCCGTCGACGCGGGCGCGGCGGGGGTCGAGCAGGCGCAGCCGGCCTCGAAGCTCGCATCCGGGTCTTGCGGATCGCCCCCCGGGTTGCCGGCGCCGGTCGAGGCGGCGGGCTCGACGCTCGCGTCGTCCACGAGCCAGAGATCGCCCTCGGGCCCGCGAAGAACGATCGGCCGCGCACGGAGCGGCTGGCCCTCGGGGATGCCCGCGAGCTCGGTGTCCGAGAGCGCCTCTGCGGTGAGCGCCGCCATGTCCCACGCGCGCGCGGTGCGGACGTCGGAGGCGAGACGGCGCACGCCCTGGTCGACGATCCAGAGCTTGGACGGATCGGAGGCAGAGGTGATCACGCGCGGCGCGTCGTCGAGCGGCGCGCCCTCTTCGACGGCGGCGAGCACGCCGGCGCTCACCCCGACCTCGTCCCAGAAGACCGAGAAGTGCCAAGCGTTGGCCGCGTCTTCACCCGAGACCTTGCGGCGGACGCCGTCGGGGATCGAGAAGCTGCAGCTCATCGTGCGCGGGCTGTCGGTGAGCTCGGGCGCCGCCGACGTACCGTCGGACGCGTACGCGCGCACCGTGTGATCGAGCCCGTCGAAGAGGCTGAGCGGAGGCCCGATGACGAAGCCGTTGTCGCACGGGCCGGAGGTGCCGCAGGCGTCGCGGGCATAATCGGCGAGCACGGGGTGGCCCACCGTCGCGCCGTCGCCCTTTTCGCCGTCGAAGTAGAGCCGTGACTCGATCGCGGTGTCGAGCGACGCCGGCGACGCGGCCCAGCCGCCGATCGTCTCGCAGTCGATGGCGTCGAGCGCGCCCTGGCCGGGCTCGATCGGCGGACCGATGAGCGCTTGGTACGACGTGACGAGCGAGAGGTAGGGCGGCACGTAGACGTTGCCGAGCCCCATGACCTCTTGGCGGAGGTTGAAGTGGAGGTGCACCGTGGTCGGGGTGCCGCCGAACTCGTTCGAGACCTTGCCGATGATCTCGCCCTTTTGTACGTCGTCGCCCACCGACACCGCGACGCTCCCCATGTGGAGGTAGTCGTAACGCGTGCCGTCGGCGGCGGTGACGTAGACGCTGTACGAGCCGACGTTCGTGACGGTGCCGGCCTCCGACGCGACGACGTTGTGCACGTTCGCCTCGCAGCTCGTCGCGCGGATGTCCTGGCCCTGGTGGCCGGTGCCCGACGGGCAGAGCGGCATGTCCCAGCTGCGCGTCTCGCAGTAGTTGTCGTGCCAGGGGTAGCTGAAGTTCTCGACGTCGCACTGGCCCCCGCCGGGGCCCTGCGAGCCGCCGTGCCCCCACACCTGCGAGTTCGCGTAGGCGGGCGCGGCCTCGATGGGGAACCGCATCCCGGGCGCGTACACGTTGTCGTCGACGCGGCCCGAGCCGGAGCCCGGGACGAGATCGCCAGGCGGCGCGTAGGTGAAGTCGCCGGCGCGGGCGGCGCCGGCGTACGTCGCCGCGGCGACGAGCGCCGCCAGCGAGACAGGGAACATCGACGCGCGCTTCATTGGGCACCCCCGAACGAGCCGCCGACGAACGAGAGATCTTCGACGACGGTGCGAAGGAAAGCGTCGCTCGCGCAGCGCGGATCCTCGCTCGGGCGGGCGCACTCGACCTCGACCACGTACGAGACGCCGTTCTCGCGCCAGGTCGCGCTCCAGATGAGCTCGTTTTGCGTGATCCACGCCGGCTTGTCGCCCTTGGCTCGCGGGGTGTTCTGATAGCGGTGCGCCACGCGCGTGGCGCTCACGCTCACGGTGAGGCCGAGGTGCTCGCCGGTGCCGGTGATCGAGACGGCGGTGAACGCGGGGCGCACGACCAGCTTGGCCGTGCTCGCCATCGCCGCAGGCACGAGGACCGGGATCTGCGACTTCGCGACCTCGGCGCGCGCCTCGGCGGGCAGCTGCCCGAACGTGGCGGCGTCGACGGCCGCGCGCGCGGGCCACGACACACGCTGCACGTCGGTCGCCTTGTCGACGGGGACGTCGCGCGATCGGGTGGGGAGCTCGCCGTTCGGGGGCGCGCCGGGAGAAGCCGGCCCCGCCTCGCAAGCGAGGGCGCCGGCCGCCGTTAGGAACAGGATCGTCATCAAGCGCATGGAGCCTCGACCTGGCTCGGAGGTTTGCCCGAAGCGCGCGCCGCGGAAAGACGGAAAGCGAAGCGGTTCGCACACCTACACGGGGGCCATGGGGGGTGGACAACGCGTGGCCAGGGGGCGAGCTGCTAGCCTCGGGCCATGCTCCCGGACGTCCTGGTCGTCGGCGCCGGCATCTTCGGCGTGAGCGCAGCCCTCGAGCTTCGCCGCCGCGGGGCCGAGGTCACTGTCATCGATCCGGGCCCGATCCCGCACCCGGACGCGTCGTCGACCGACATATCCAAGCTGATACGGCTCGATTACGCGGCGGACGCCTTTTACGTCGAGCGCATGGAGGCCGCGCTCGAGCGCTGGCGCGCCATGAACGATCGCTTCGAGCGTCCGCTCTTTCACGAGACGGGGCTCCTCGTCCTCTCGAGCGCTCCGATGGACGCGGCAAGCTTCGAGGGCGCGAGCTTCGCCTGTCTCGGGGAGCGCGGTCACCACCTCGAGAGGCTGGACGCCGCCGCCATCGCGGACCGCGCGCCGGCTTGGCGACGCGGGAAGTTCGTGGACGGGTATTTCAACCCCCAGGGAGGGTGGGCAGAGAGCGGCGCGGTGGTGCGCGCGCTCACCCTCGAGGCGGAGCGCGCGGGGGTCACCGTGCGCGCCGGCGTTCGCATCCGACCCATCGACGGTAGCGGTCCGGTCACGAGCGTTCGCACCGAAGCGGGCGAGACACTGTCGGCGTCGTCGATCGTCATCGCGGCAGGGGCGTTCACGCCGGTGCTCGTCCCCGAGCTCGCCGATCGCCTCGCGCCGATTGCGCAAGACGTCTTCCACTTCGCGCCCGGTGGCCCTGCCGACTACGCGGGGCCGCGCTTCTTGCCGTGGGCGGCAGACATCGCCAGGGCGGGCTGGTACGGCTTTCCTCTTCACGAGGGCGTCGTCAAGATCGCCAACCACGGTCCGGGGCGGCGCGTCGAGCCGTCGGCGCCCCGCGCCGTCCCGCCCGAGCGCGAGGCGGTGTTCAGAAACTTTCTGAAAGACAGCCTGCCCGGTCTCGTCGGCGCGCCTGTCGTGCGCACGCGCGTCTGCCTCTACTGCGACACCTTCGACGGCGACTTCCTCATCGACCAGCACCCGGCGCGGCCTGGCCTCGTCGTCGCGGCGGGGGGCAGCGGCCACGCGTTCAAGTTCGCGACGATCCTGGGAGAAGTGATCGCCGACGCCGCCGCCGGCGCGCGTCGTGAAGAACGGTTGCGCTTCGCGTGGCGGGAGCGAACGTCCGCGCGCCTCGAGGCAGCGCGAAGCAAAACCTGACACGCCCATGTCATGAAGAACGGTTAAGAACCTGT
>CALKVR010000353.1 GCA_938004815.1 uncultured Polyangiaceae bacterium
CCAGCTTGCGCGGGCGAAAGTCGCTGCCGGCCACGATCACGTTCAGGCGATCGGCCGCGCGCGCCTTGGTGACCAAGAACGCAGCGGCCTTGCGCGAGAGGGCGCCCGCCTCGGTGCTCGATCCGTCGACGACCAGGGTCAGGTCCTGGCTGAGCTCGGTCGAGACCTTGGGCGCCGCGAGCGTGAGCAAGAAGTAGCCGTTGTGCTCGGTGTCGCGGTGCACCCAGGCCATCGGCTGGAAGTGGCCGTCGCCGAGCTCGGACTGCAAGACGAGCTCCTTGCTCGGCCGATCCGCGAGCAGGTCGGGGCCCGCGCGCAGCGAGACGCGCGTCGAGCCCTCGCCCTTCACGTCGAGGTCGTGGCTCGGGGATCGGACGCGACGGATGGGCCGGTCGTCGGTTATCGAGACCTAGATCTCGGCGTTCTCGCGCGTGAGCGGGAGCCGCAGCTCGACGACGCGGCTGCGCCGCTCGAGCCATTGGTCGACCTTGATCTCGACCCGCTTTCGCTCGTCGTTCTGGATGGGAAAGACGCGGAAGCTGAAGGTCCCCTCCGCGGTCTTCTCGAGCAGGCCCGGGTCACGCCGACGCTGCGTGGTGCTCTCGTAGATCGCCTTGGCGGCTTGGCGCTCGAGAACCTCGCCGACGATCTTCTGGTTGCCGTTCCAGTACGAGAAGCCGTCGACGTTCGCTCCGTCGCCCGCCCGGAACCGAAAGAGCCCCTCGACGGTGGTGCCGGTTCGGTTCTTGTACTCGTACGTCAACGTGCTGCTCGCGTGCTGGCGATCGATGCTCACCACGACGCGCTCCGACGCGAGCTCCAGGCCGGCGCGTGTCACACCTTGGTCCGTCGCGGCCACCTGCATCTGAGCCAGCGCGCCTCGGCTCACACCGACCAGCGCGCAGACGAGCCCCAGCGCGAACGCGAGGCGCACCTCTCCCCTCGCGCAACCCTCTCGTAGGGTGCGCCCGTTTCGATTCGGTGACATGTGACCTCCCGTTCGAGGTGAAGCCGAACGAGAACGACCAAAGCGCGCGGGCCTTACACCGCCGAGGGCCGGTGATCGAAAACCCCACCCATTAACGGTCTTTCGCGCGCGACAACTCGGTAAAATTGCGGCTAGTCTGTAGCGGTCTCGTCGCACCCTCTCTTCTGCGACGCCCTTTCGTTGGAGGTCCTCATGCCGACCAAGAGCCGACCCATGCGCGCCACTTTCACCTTGGTCGCGTCTCTCACCTTAGCGGTCGCGCTCCCGGTCGGCTGTGGCCCCTGCGGGGGTGAGGACGACGAGGACAGCAACAACAACACCGGCGCGGGCTCGAACGCGAGCGGGACGGGCGGCGCCGGCGGCGGCGACTGCGGCTTCTTCTGTGGGCAGGGGGGCGGCCAGACGGGGCAGCTCGTGATCGTGCCCGCGACGGCGACGATCGACGTCGTCGATGGCGTGGCGATGCCCTTCGACTTCGACGCGACCTACGACGGACAGCCGGTCGATCCGAGCGCGTGGGTCGTCGACCTCTCGAGCGTGGCGACGATCGACGGCTCCGGCATCGCCACCGCGAGCGGGCAGCTCGGCGGTCTCGTCACCATCGGGGCGCAGTCCGCCGGCTCGACCGCGAGCGCGCAGCTCACCGTCAACTTCAAGAAGACGCTGAACCCGGGTGGTCTCACCCAGACCGAGATCGATGCGCTCAAGAACCCCACCGGCGGTCAGGATTCGTCGATCGTGTGGGCATACCCCTACGACGGCACCGTCTGGCCGAAGGGCATCCTCGCGCCCGAGCTCATGTGGAACGGGGGCGGCGGCGGCGACAAATACTGGATCCACATCACCGGGCCCTACACCGAGTTCGATATCTTCACGCTCGCCGATCCGCCTGCGCGGCACCTCCTCGACACCGGCGTGTGGACGCCCCTGACCGAGAGCGGCACCGGCGGCACCGTCGACTTGAAGATGAACCGCCTACCGTCGGGCGCGTCGGCCGCGATGACGGTGATCGATCACGACTGGAAGGTCGCGAACGGCAGCCTGCGCGGCACCGTCTACTACTGGGCGAACAACCTCGGCCGCGTCCTCCGCATCCAACCCGGCGCCGGCGCGCCCGAAGACTTCCTCAACACGGCAGGGATCAGCGACTGCAGCACCTGCCACTCGGTGTCGGCGAACGGCTCGACGCTCATCATCGGCGGTGACACGGCGACGGCGACGTTCGACCTCTTGACCAACACCCCGACGCTCCAGCTGAGCTCGGTCGGCAAGACGCCGCGCCACTGGGCCATGCCTGCGATCTCGCCGGACGGCACCGTCGTCATCGAGAACAACGAGGGCAACCTGCCGGGCCCGCCCGGCGGCTCGGACGGGATGTGGGACGCGCAGACGGGGGCCAAGCTCACCGGCCTCGGGCTCGACGGCGTGCTCCTCAACATGCCCGCGTTCGCGCCCGACGGCTCGCTCATCGCGTACGTCGATCACGCCAACCTCGGGCTCGGCGTCTACGCGTGGGACCCGGTCACCAAGATCGCTTCGAACCCGGTCCCGCTCGTCGCGGCTGGGGTCGACGCCAACCTCAACGCCATCGCGTTTCCGAGCGTCTCTCCCGACGCGCAGAGCATCGTCTACCACCGCGGCGTGTACCCGAGCTCGCTCGACACGCGGTTCGGGCCCGGCTCGCTCTACCTGGCGAGCACGGTCATGCCGGGCACCGAGGCGCGCCTCCGCCAGGCAAACGGCGACGACTACCCGTTCGCGGCCGGCGATCGCGACCGCAACCAGAACTACGAGCCGACGTTCGCGCCGCTGAACGCGGGCGGCTACGCCTGGGTCGTCTTCACGTCGCGCCGCACCTACGGCAACCGCCTCACGGGCGGCTCGGGTGAGGTCAAGCAGCTCTGGGTCGCCGCGATCGACCAGAGCGCAGCGCCCGGCACCGACGCCAGCCACCCGGCGTGGCGCGTGCCCGGGCAAGACATCTCGACCCTCAACATGCGCGGCTTCTGGGCGCTGGAGCCCTGCAAGCAAGAGGGCGAGACGTGCGAGACCGGATCGCAGTGCTGCAACCAGAACTGCGTGAACGGCGTCTGCGAAGATCCGGATCCCAACGGCTGCGCCGAGACCGGCAACTTCTGCATGGAGACGGCCGACTGCTGCGACCCGCAGGCGACGTGCATCAACGGGTTCTGCAGCGA
>CALKVR010000354.1 GCA_938004815.1 uncultured Polyangiaceae bacterium
TGCTGTTCTTTCGCCACGACGAACGCTCGTGGCGGACGGTCACGGTGCGAGGCCGGCGCGACGGTCTGCCGCGAATCGACGTCGCTCCGAAGGACGCCTTGCCCGATGCGCCGAAGGTCGTCTCACCGCCGAAGGACGAGCCGCGGCGAGGGCCCGCGATCGCGAATTAGCCGGGTAGGTGCAGCCGGGCCGCTGGCGAACCAGCGCCGCCGCCGCTACGCCTCGGCGCTGGCTTCACGGTCGAGGAGCAAGCGAGCCGTCTCGACGTCGACGCGCTTGTGGAACTCGAGCTCGGGATAGGTCGCGACGATCGGGCCTTTTTGCAGATGTGGAGGCAACCGACGGCTTCGATCGCGACGGGCGCGCCCGTGGCGGCGGCGTGGGCGCGCAGCGCGCGAAGCACCTCGGTCGAAGCCGCGCGCGGGGCGCAGTCTTTGCCGACGCAGACCACGAGGGCGCGGCCCGTCCGACCGCGGCGCTTCATTCGTTTGCGTAGCTTGCGCTTCTTGCCCACTGCTCGCGAATGTGAACGCCTGCCTGGCGGCGCGCAACTCGAAGCGAGGTGCGCGCCGCAGATCTCGGTGAGCGCTATTTCTCTGGTGTCATGATCCGCTTGCGCTCGAGGGTGGCATGGTCCTCCATGTCGAGATCGCGTTGCGGCGCGACCATGAGGAGCTTGCCGTTCTCGCGGTAGCGGTAGCCGAGCGACTGGGCCTCGAGCACGACGCGAAGAGCGTCGCGCCAGCCGACCGACTTGGCGATGAGGGTGACGCTGCAGCCGATCGAGTCCGCGAGCACGACGTTGACGCCGCCGGCGTCGGCGAGGACTTCGAGAACATCGCCGATGGGGGCGCGCTCGAGCTCGATGTCGATCGCCTTGCCCTCGGGCAACGGGTCGTCTTCGAGGCCGAGCTGGGCGCGGACGCGCTTGCGCTCGAGCGCGGCGTGCATCTCCATGTCGAGCTGTTTGCGCGGGGCGACGCGCAGCAGGTTGCCGGCCGAGCGGTACGTGTACCAGAGCCCGCGCGACTCGAGCAGGACCTCCAGGGCTTGGTCGCAGGGAACGGCCTGGAGCTCGACGGTCGTGTCGAAGCGGACCGCGTCGGGAATGACGACGTTGAGGCCGCACGCCGAGCCGACGGCGCGCAAGACGTCGCTCTCGCTCGCTTGGTCGACTTTCAGATCGATCGGCTTGCCCGCGGGCAGCGATTCGGGAGTCGGGAGCACCACCGGGGGCGGCGTGACCGTCACGACCGGCACGGCGGCTCGAACGGTCGGCAACGGAACGGGCTCGACGACGGCGGCGGGCTCGGGTGAGCCCAGAGGCCCGCCCGCATCGCGCGCGACCGTCACCGCCAGCCCGCCCCCGACGACACCGACGGCAGCCGCGGCCAGGAGCGTCGGGCGCCACCACGGGCGCCGCGTCGCGAGCTTGGCGGGCGGCGCCACCGGCATCTCGCCGCGCGCCGCGCGGTCGAGCGCTTCGAGCGCAGCCGATGCGCCGGGGAACCGATCGCGCGGATCGGACGCGACCAGCTTCTTCAAGAACGCACGCATCGGCTCGGAGACGTTCACCGACGCGAAGTCGGGGTCTTGCATGAAGCTCCACGGCTCGCGCCTGGTGAGCAGGTGCAAGAGCGACGCCCCGAGCGCGTACGGATCGGTGGTCGCGTCGATCTGCCCCGCCATCTGCTCGAGCGGCATGTAGCCGAACGTGCCGATCGCGGTCGACCCGACGGTGGCGCCCTGATCGTAGGCGGCTCCGAAGTCGACCAGGAGCACCGTGCCGTCTTCACGGCGAATGAGGTTGGCGGGCTTGATGTCCCGGTGGACGATCATCGGTGAGAGCGCCTGCAAGTAGGACAGAACCGTCAGCACCTGCCGCGCGATGTCGACGATCTCGCGCTCGTCGTACCAGTGGTCGACGATGCGGGCGTCGAGCGACTGGCCGGTGACGAGCGTCTGGGCCAGGTAGTAGCGGGTGTGGACGCCCTTGCCCTCCTGGAAGCTCGCGACGAACCGCGGGATCGCGGCGTGATCGAGGGCACGGAGAAAGCGCGCCTCGCGCTCGAACGCGGCGAACGCATCGGCGCTCGGTGACTGGACGAAGGCGAGCTCTTTCAGCGCGACCTGCTGGCCGTCGACGTCGCGGGCCAGGTACATCCGCCCGTGGGCGTTCTGCACGAGCACGCGCTCGATCTCGTAGCCGCCCGCGCGCAGGGCCGCGCCGCAGGCATCGCATCGATCGCCGTCGACGATGTCGTCGCACGCGGGGCAGAACGTCGCGGCGGCGGCGGCGTCTCGGAGGAGCACCTCGAGCGACGCCTCTCTTGCGACGATCGCGCGGGAGGCCGGATCGTCGGCGAGGTGTGCCTCGAGCGCGGCGACGTCGCCGTCGTAGAGGCCCATCACGTAGAGCTCCAAGTCTTCACGGGTCGGCGCGGTCACGGCGTCACCTCCTCGAGCGAAGTTCGAATGTGGGCGCGGGTCTCGCACAAGATCTGACGGACGCGCTGGAGCGAGAGGCCCACCTCTCGCGCGGCGCTCGCGGCGTTGCCGCCCGGCGTCGCATACACGAGCCGAAACACCTTCTTGGCGGTCGGCGAGCAGGTGGCGAGGGCCGCGAGCACCCGGTCGACCTCGGCCCGCCCCTCGACCAGGCGATCGGGTTGCTCGGGGCCATCCGGCGGGTCGGGCACGGCCGCGAGCGCGCGCCGTTCGGTTCGCGTGCGCTGGAGCTCGTTCAGGGCCAGGAACCGGGCCTGCCGGATGGCGAGCCCGGGGAGCTCGATCTCTGCCAGGGCGCCGTCGGCGTTCTGCTCGAGGAGCCGGGTCCAGGCCGACTGCGTCACGTCGCGGGCCCGTTCGGGGGCGAGCCCGAGCGAGAGCACGGAGAGGAACACCTTGCGGTCATGCCGCCGTATCGCGGCATCCCACCAGTGGGGCTCCCGGGTCGTCATGGGTTGCACGGGCTCAAGAACAAGCGGGCGCGAAAATCATATCGACCGGAGTATCCTGGCTCGATGCGTATCCGGGGGGTCGTCGTCTTATCAGGGCTTTGGGCGTGCTCGGGGTCCGAAGACCTGGGCGAGGTCGCGGGGGAGATCGCGGGCGGGGTCTCGGACACCGTCGACACGGCGGTGGTGGGGATCATCGACAGCACGACGAGCGCGACCTGCACCCGGT
>CALKVR010000355.1 GCA_938004815.1 uncultured Polyangiaceae bacterium
ACGTCGATGGGTGGGGTCATCGCGCGCGAGCTGGAGCTGGGCACCAGCTGAGCGTCGATGGGTGGGGTTACGCGTGCATCTCGGGGGCGTATCCGCCGATGGTCACGAAACTCGACGAGTGCGCGAGCAGCAACGGCGCGGGCGGCGACGGATAGTCTCGCCGAGTCCGTCACCGCGACCGGGGTCGCAGCGTAGGGCGAATCTTGTCGATGAACGCGCGGACGTTTTTCTCTGTTTGAGCTCGTTCCTCCGGGCTCATGGCTACAAGCTCGGCGTCGAGAGCGAGATCGTTCCCCTTCTCGTCGAACGCGACCATCCATCGGGCGTCGCGCGGGTCGCGTTCACGGCTCACGATGGAAACGGTACCACCGCGCAAGAGGTCCCGCAGCCTTCACGCGGCATCCGCGCGTGGGAGCCTGCCGTGTCGCGCGCAATACGCACTCTTGCCGCCGTCGCGGGTCGGCGCGGGCTTGCTTGATCCATCCGGCGAGCGCCGAGGCCATGAGGCCCAGGTCTCGGCGACCCTCGCCAGCGTCTTGCCGTCGTCGAGCACGAGACGCACGGCGCCTGCCTGACGCCGCGCACGCGGCTGTTCTGAGCCCTTCTCTGATCCGCTTCCCCAAGGCTGTTCGACTGGGCGATCCTCTCAACCCGGGTCACCTGGACGGTTGTACTCGACCCTGGTCTGGTAGCCGTAGTCGCCCGCGACCGTCCTGAGCCGTTCAAGCTGTTCCACTGCGCTAAGCGACCTGCCGTCTCGCCAACCTTTCGGCGGCAAGCTCGCGTTCAGAGGTCCGAATCGGCGGATGCAGGCCGAAAGCGCAATCGCTGCCTGGGTACAAAGCGCCTCCGGACGGAGGAAAGTGCAGAGCACTTCCCCTTCGCGTATTCCGTCGAGGACGCGGCGAGCAAGCTCGTCGACGCTGCTCGGTTTGGCGTCGTGGTGCAGATCGTCCGCGGGAGCGAAGTTTGCGTTCGCCTGCGGGCTTCGGATCAGAGAGCAACCTGAAAGAAGTCCTGGCGGTAGGATGAACGAAACGACCTTTTTCTTCGTGCTCAGGAGGTCTTTCTCGGTTGGCTTGCTTTTTCTCCGGTCGCTGGCAGCTGCCTCGTCGAGCTTGCGCCGGTAGTCGTCGCGCCTGCGCGGGGCGAATTCGTCAGCGGCGATCGTCCCAGCCATGACACCAAGCGCGTGCTCTGCGTCAAATCGGTCGCGCGTGTCGACCGCGTAGACCGAGATGTCCTGCCCCTGCTCCTCCAGCAAGAAGTCCCTAACTTGTGCGACCAGCTCATCGGTCCACGCAGGTCCGTCGAAGCGGGCGGCGTGCACAATCTTCCACGCTTCGTTGAACGACAACCCTATTCGTACAAAGTACGTGCGCTTCGGCGCGACAGCTTCCGAGATCTCGCGCAAGAGTTTGGCGAGATGCCGGCGCATCACTTCGGTCCGTCGACCATGCCGATCAGGTGCTGGAGGTCTCGCCTCCGCGCAAGGTCGAGGCGCTCGAGCTCTTCGGTGAGCCCACTGGATGAGAGCGCACCGCCGGCAAGAAGCGCGAGTGCGGCAGAGCGTGCGAGCTCGCGGTCGCTGCTCGACAGCAGCTCGGCGATCCGTCGGACCATCCAAGGTGCGGTGAGCTCGACTTCTTGATCCGCAAGCCAGCTCAGCAGCACGTGCTTGTAGGGCTCGCCCGGTTCGCCAAGGTAGTCCATGAGCTTGAACCAGAAGGCCTCGGGCTCGCGATTTACATCAGGGCCTACCGCGCAAGAGAACCTCTCGTAGGCGTCGCGGCCGGAGCGCGCCAGGCGGACTTGCCCTAGCGCAGCGTCCAGCGCCGAGCGCTGCAGTGGGACCGTGACGATGATGGCGACTTCGGGCTCGGTCTGCCAAGTCGTTCGGTACGGCCTCTCTTCCAGCCACTTTCTGAGCGAGCGGCTCTCGGTGCCCACCGCTTGCGAGGCCGTGATTACGCAATCCTGAGGCGCTTCCGCCAGGTTCATTCGAACATCCTCACAGTCTTCTCGGTCAAACAACCGAAAAAGACCTTGTTCTTGATTTCTCTCAGCTGTTCGAGACTCGCCCAGAGCGCGTCGCCCTCCGAGGGGATCGGCCCAACCTTGAAGGCGTCGATGTCGAGTATCACTGCGATTCTGTCACTCGAGCTCGATGATACCTCCCCGCTTACTTGGGTGAGGATCACACGGGCGCCCTCGTACGGAATGACGAACCGCAGGAACGCGCCTTCGAGCGCTTGAGGGAAGTCCGGCTGCAAGAAGGGTGCGACGCGAAAGTACTGACCTAGCTCTGCGCCCCTCGGAACCTCAATCTTGTTGATGAAGCGGAGCGCCCACCGAGTGATCGACCGAGATCCAGCGTTGGCAAAGTACGTGCCGGCAACGCTCTTGGCTAAGTCGCGCAGATCGTCCCACTTCGTGTACGGGGCCAGCTGACTGACGGTGAGTCCGCCGAGCTGCGCTTGCACGACACGCGTCTTATCAGCGGAACGCATCATGTAGCCGGTAGGCCGCCTCTCGGCCGGCACGGCCTGCGCAAGACTGATGACGCTCTTGATCTGCACCTGCTCGTGGATCTCGGGAAATGTGCTCGCGGTCTCCGAGCGGAACGCATCGAGCGCAGCTAGATCCGGGAGGGCGGGCTCGACCCTTAGGTCCACGAGCGCCTCCGTGATCGGCGCGCTCTTGAGATGACGGGGCGGCGGTGCGGCCAGCGGGCTCGTCACGCTTGAACCTTAGAGCGCCTGGCGGACACTGTCCACGCCGGTCTGGCTGGCCCTCGGCTGCCATGTAGGCTGCCACGCCCTTGGGCCCGCCAACGGGCGGCTGCGGCGTTTGATCGCGCCTGTACCGCCGTTCTCGCGGTAGAACGCTCCCCGTCGTTTGCGTGACGTCTACGAGCTGGAGCACCCATTCGCAGGCGTCACCGCCCGTGCTTGCCTCTGGCCAGTTTTGAGCTCCACGCGACTCTCTCGCATGCGGTCGCGGTCGACTGCCGGACCCGCTCCTCACGCCCGCTGGGCCGCCGGGCCTCGTCCAGATCGTCACGCAGGCTCGCCCGTGTGATCCTGCGGACCGAGTACGGCGTCGCGCCGAAGGAGGACGGGATCATGGTGGTGTACAAGCCGGTGGTGCGGGCGGCCCACGCGTTCGGAGAGATCAGCCGCGACTTCACGAAGCCAGCTGAGATCTTCCGGGAAGCCATCGCCAATTCACTCGACGCCTACGCACGCCGCATCTGGCTGCGCACATGCGTGCGGCCGATGAAGGGTCGGGAAACCGTGCTTATCGACCTCGCCGACGACGGTGTCGGCATGTCCTCGGAGGGCATCAAGGCGTTCCTGAACCTCTCGGACTCCAGAAAGGATCATCGGCCTCCGTTGGGCGCTTCGACGCGGCGCATGACGGGCCACAAGGGGCACGGGACGAAAATCTACTTCAACAGTGAGAAGCTCGAGATCCTCACGTACGACGGCCAGGCAGCGCCGGTCTCTTGCGCCATGGTCGACCCCCGCGGTGAGCTCGCGGAGGGTAACGTGCCCGAAGCGACGATCGAAGAGCTCTCGCTGGAGGAGCTGCGCTCACGACGAGACACCTGGGGATTCCAAGAGCTCGAGCTCGGGTCGGGCACCATCGTTCGAGTGACGGGGTACCACAGCAACGCGAAGAGCGGTCTCGAGCACGCGTTTCTCCGCGACTACGTTCGGTGGTTCACGCGCTGGGGTAGCTGGGAGCCGAAGCTCGCCGCGGCTGCGGCTGTCGAACGGGCCGAAGTGACTGACTTCGGGGCATGCAAACTCTTCCTCCGGGGCCTGGGCAAGGAGCCAAGCCCTGACACCGACGAAGACGTTCCGTTTGGCCACCTGTTCCCACCCGCCGACTGCTCCGACGTTGGGAAACTCCGTGCGAAGGACGCGACGGATCCGCTCAAGCACTATGTGCGCACGTGGGCGTTTCACAACGTTCCACTCTTTCGCAACCCCGACAAGCGCATCGACTTCCTCTTCGCCATCGAGGGAGAAGCCGCTCGCCGGGAGTACAACGAGATGCTCCGACGGCAAGGGAGGGCGCGTCGACCGGGCGATTACCTGTCGGAGGAGAGGTATGGGCTCTGGCTGGGCCGCGACTTCGTTCCGATCGATCGAGTCAACGAGTGGGTTGCGGAGCGCTCCGAGTACACGCG
>CALKVR010000356.1 GCA_938004815.1 uncultured Polyangiaceae bacterium
GAATCGAGGGCGCCGTCGATCGACACCGCGCGCTGGTCGCCCAGCTCGGTCTGCGCCAGCGACTTCAAGTCTTGGATGATCTCCCGAACCCGCTCCGCCCCCTCGAGCGCGTCCTTGAGAGCGGCCGCGACGTCTTTCAGCATGGCGGCTGCGTCTCCTGCGGGCAGCGCCCCGACCCGCTCGATCTCCTCGACCGCGTAGTGGAGGTTCGCGTGCACGTACGCGAGGGGGTTATTCACCTCGTGGGCGACGCCGGCGGCCATCCGTCCGAGCGCGATGAGCCGGTCGGCCACCGCGATGCTCCCCTGCACGAGCCTGACCTCGGTCACGTCGCGAGCCGAGATCAACACGCCCGGTGTGTCGTCGAACACGAGGCGGATGGCCCTCAGCTCCAGGATGACGACGCGATCCTCGGGCGACCGCCCCAGGCGCAGCTCGAACGGGAGCGGATCGCGCGCGTCGCCGTCGAGCGCCGACGCGATGCCGGCCCGCAGGCTCTCTCGGAACGGCTCGGGCACCAGATCGAGGACCGACCTCGGAGCCGCGGCCGACAGAGCGTCGCGGTCGAGCGCGAACAGCGCCGCGGCGGCAGGGTTGGCGAACACCGGCGTCGAGTCGGCTCGGCAAACGACGATGGCATCGGGCGTCGCGTCGATCATGCGGCGAATGTTCGCCTCGGTGCGCTCGAGCGCGACCTCGGTGCGGCGCACGAAGTCGAGCTGGAGGTACGTCGCCACGATCCATCGCGGACGACCGTCGGCGCCGAGGAGCGGGGCCAGCGTCGTGAGCCACCACGTCTCGCGGCCCTCGATGTCGATGAATTGCTCGGACGCGTAGCGCTCGCCGAGCCGCAGGCTCTCGGGGTAGCCGTCACGCAGCCACATGGCGCACTCCGGTCGCAGCACCACATCGGGTGCGCGATTGGCCCAATCGGCCTCGGCCAAGAGGCCGCTCGCCGCGGCCGCCTGATTGACCCAAGCCACCACGATCTCGCCGCCGTCGAGCACCTCGAACACCACCTGAGGCTCCGCCGCTCCCTCGGCGAGGGCGCCCAACAGATCATCCGGCGTCCGCCTGAGCTCGCCCCCCTCGGCGACCCTGAGCGTCCCGCTCCGGCGGCCCATCAGGACCACCTCAAGACGACCTCGAGGGCCCCCGCGCCGTTCAGAGCGTGTGTGGCCGTGACGTTCTCGGCCCGGGTGCGCGCGAGCGCCGACCGAAACGCCTCGGCCGCCGTCAATCGCGAGAGCGCCGTTCGAACGTGGTCGTGGTCGCGCAATCGGGCCGTGGCCTCGCCCGGACGGTGCACGATGGTGAGCTCTCCGTGCGTATGGTCGTGTCGCCAAAGATCGGGCGCGCGAGAGAGCAGCGCCTCGGGCGGGGCGAGCTGCAAGACGAAGCGGCGAATGCGGCCAAAGCCGTGGTCGATCATCTTCGTGACCAGCTGGCGGTAGACCTCCTCATTGGCGCCGGCAGGGCCGGCGAAAACGGCCTCACCCAGCGCCATCATATGCCGCTCGGGAACCCATCCAACCGGAGAGACGGGAGCATCGAGCAGCGTCGCGCGAACCTCCGGCGCGAGCGCAGACGCAACCTCGCGCCAGCCGAACTCCCCCCAGAGCTCGATCACTGCGAGGCGAAAGGCGAGGAATTGGCTCCCGCGACACGAGGACTCCAACAGGGGCAGCCGCACCGGAAAACAATCATCTGTCTACTTTGCGCGGACGGCAAGCCGTGGAACGTTGCGAGGCTGGAGCCCTGAACTAGCATGTCGAGCCCAACGATGAGCCCCACGGCGAGCGGCGTCGGCCTTCATTTTCTGGCGGACTATTACGGTTGTTCCTACGCGGCGCTCAACGATGCCAAGCGCCTGCGGGAGGTGTTGATCGAGGCGGTCGCCAAGTCCGGCGCTACGATCCTCAGCGATCGGTTCGAGATCTTTCAGCCGCACGGAGTGACGGGTGTCGTCATCGTCGCCGAGAGCCACGTCGCGCTGCACACGTGGCCCGAGCGCGGCTTCATGGCCGTCGACTACTTCACGTGCTCGTCGCGCCTCGATCCCCACGTGGCCTTCGACATCTTGGCCCGCGCCCTCGGCTCGGCGAGGCTCGAGACGCGGCAGGTGGTCCGCGGGGCCGGGGTCGGCGAGCCCGCAGGTGAACATCCGGAACCCTCGATCCCGCGGCCCTGACGGAACGCCCCGGGATAGCTAGACTCTCCACGGTGGAGACCCTCGTTGGTCGGCCAGGCTTGGTGGTGGCGGGTCGCTACCTCCTCGAGCAGCTGCTCGGCCGTGGCGCCATGGGGGAGGTCTGGCGCGCGCGGCACGTGTCGCTCGACTCACGCCTCGCGATCAAGCTCGTGAACGTCGCGGACCGCCCGCCGGATACGGTGCACCGCCTCTCGGTCGAGGCCAAGGCGGCGGCGGCCATCGTCAGCCCGTTCGTGGTGCGCATCTACGACCACGGCCAAGAGGGCGCGGTCTCGTACATCGCGATGGAGCTCCTCGAGGGCGAGACGCTCGCAGCGCGCTTGCGCCGAAAGCGCAAGCTCCCGCCGAGACCGCGATGATCATGCGGCACGTCGCGCAGGGGATCGCGCAAGCGCACGCGCTCGGCATCGTGCACCGCGACCTCAAGCCCGAGAACGTGTTCCTCGCCCAGACCGATCAAGGCGAGGTGGCGAAGGTCCTCGACTTCGGGATCGCCAAGAGCGAGCTGGCGGTCGGCAACATGACCCAGGCCGGCGTGGTCGTGGGAACGCCCGCGTACCTGAGCCGAGAGCAGGTGTTGGGCACGCAGGCGGTCGACTCGCGCGCCGATCTCTGGGCGATGGGGATCGTGACGTTCGAGTGCCTGACGGGGCGCCTGCCGTTTCGGGCATCGACGATGGCGGAGCTCTTCGCGCAGATCGTCGGCTCCACCCTCGCGTCGTCGGCGCGCGACCCCGAGCTCCCTCCGGGGTTCTCCTCCTGGTTCCTGCGCGCCACGCACCCCGATCCGGGCGAGCGATTCGCGACCGCGCGCGAGCTCGCCGACGAGCTCATCCGCTCGCTCGCTCCCGATCTCACGCTCACGCCCTGGGCCGTCTCGGTGGGGCCCGAGGGTCGCCCGGTGAGCCTCGTTCCGGTGCCGATCGAGTGGCCGCAGAAAAAGCGGCCCGTGATCACCTACGCGATCCTCGGCGCCCTCGCCGCCACGACCGCGATCCTGCTCGTCCTCACGCTGCGCGAGGTGACGCGGGCGCCGACCGCGAGCGCCTCGGCCTCGCCAACCGCCGAGCTCGGCGGCCAACCACCCGCGGTCGCCCCTCTGCCCCCGGTCGAGACGGCGACCCCCGCCCCGACGCCCGAGCCCGCCCCCTCGGCGTCGCGCTCTGCCGCCCCGCCCGCCGATGCTTCTGCGACGTCGGCACCATCCGTCAAGCGGCCGGCGCAGCGACCGGTCGAGCGCTGGGGGCTCTGACCCTCGGGGCCCCGCCCCGGATCAGCACAAGAAACGGGGCGCGGAGATCGCATCGCCGTAGAAGAGCGCGACCCCCAAACCGTCGACGTGCGCGGCGTCGTCGGGGCCCGAGACATGACCCACGATGACGCGCGCGCGCCGCCGCCCCGCGCGCTCGAGGAACAGCTTGACCTCGCGGGCGTCCTCGAACGAGTTGGGCGCGCGCACCACGTGGATGTAGTCGGGCCCGATCTCGGTGGCGATCTCGACCGCGTGGGGCCCGAGCTCTTCGACCCGCAGCGCGACCTGTAGACCCGCTTGCCGGAGCGCCTGCGCGCGCGCGGCCGCGGCGGCGCGGTCGCTCGCCCCCGAGACCACGACCTCGGCGATCACGCGACCGGGCGCGAGGCCCGCGCGCGAGAGAGACGTCGCGAGCGGGACCCCCAACGCCTCCACACTGGGCAGCACGCAGAACCAAGGCAGGTAGAGCCTCACCGTGACGGGGAGCCCAGGCGCGGCCGCGAACTCTTTGACCGCACGCGCGCGGAACCCCGCCGCGGCGCGGGCGAGGTCGGCGGACTCGGAGACGATGCGGAACGTGCCGAGCTGGATCGGGACGGCGTCTTCTTCGGTGCCGGCGGGCAACGCGATCTCGGCAAACGGCAACCCGCTGGGCTGCACGATGCTCCAGAACAGACACGAGAGGCCCGCGTCGGCGGCCATCGCGGCGATGCGCGGCGACGTGATGGGCGTGCGGAGGCGCGTCGTCCACTGCGACGTCAGATCGGCGTGATCCACCCGACCGCTCATCGTGCTCTCCCTGCGCCTCGGCTCAGACATCGACCCTCGAGCAAGGCCTCCCCCCAAAGACTCGAGGCCGCAGATCGAGAGGGTAGCGCTCTCTGGCCGATCTGTCGACCTGCCGCCGGAGCGAGGCACCCCCCACGCACACCCGGCGCGACTGCCCGGCGCTACGCTCACGGGCGAACCCCACGCGCTTTTCCTGGGCGGGCCGTAGGCGGTAGCCTGAGGGACCGTCGTCGATGCTGCGTTTCGGCGTAATCCTCTTCTTGCTCGTCGCGCTCTTCCCCGGACAGGGCCGCGCCCAAACCGGCGACCCTGCGACCGAGCCGAGCTACGCCGAGAAGGCCGAAGCGGCGCGCCTCGCGGACCAGGGCATGGTCCTCTACCAAAAGGAGGACTTCGCGGGCGCTGTCGCCAAGTTCGAGGCGGCGGAGAAGATCGTCGCCGCGCCCACCATCATGCTCCAGCACGGTCGGTCGCTCGAGCGCCTGGGCCGATGGGTCGAGGCTGTGGCCAGGTATCGGAGAGTCGCGGACGCCGACCTCAAGATCACGGCGAGCTGGCAGCAAAAGACGGCGAAAGCAGAGGGCGCGCGCGAGCTCGAGCGCCTGGGCCCACGCCTCCCCAAGGTGCGCATCGTGGTGAGCCCCCCCGGTCCGGCGCCCCAGCTCAAGGTCGACGGCCGCGACTTCGTCCTGCCCGTGACCGGCGACTTCCCCGTCGACCCCGGCGAGCACGTCGTGGAGGGCAGCCGACCCGACGGATCGAGCGCGCGACGTACGGTCACCGCCGAGGCCGACAAGACATCGACGGTCGAGCTCGTGCTTTCGACCGCAAGGCCGGTGGCCGCGCCGGAGCCGACCGGCATGCACCCGATCGAGCTGGCAGGTTGGGTCGGCATCGGTGTGAGCGGCTTGTGCCTCCTCATCGCGACCGGCACTGGCATTCCAGCCATCGTGCTCCGAGGCGATCTCGACGAGAGCTGCCCCGACGGCCGATGCGGCCCGTCCGAGCACGGCAGCGTGAGCACCTACGACGCGCTCCGCTGGACGGCCGGGGTAACGCTCGTGTCCGGCGCGCTGATCGCGGCGGGCGCCGTCGTCGCGGTCAACCTGGCCCCGAAGGGAGAAAAGCAGGCGGCCGGGCTGCCGGTGGTCGAGGTTGGCCCCGCGAGCGCTAGCCTGGAGTGGAGGCTCCCGTGACCAACCTCCGGCGCACCCTTCGCGTCGCCCTCGGGGGCGCGCCATTGATCGCGCTCGCGGCCTGCTTCCTGCCTGGCTTCGAGAAGGTCGACGCGACCGCCGCCGGCGGCGCGGGCGGCGCGGGCGGCGCCGGCGGCGCCGGCGGCGGAGAAGACCCGTGCAGCGTTCGGTGGCCCGCGCAGGAGCCGGGGACCAGCCTCGACACTGACAGCATTGTCATTGAGCTCGCGATGCGAACGATCGACATCGGCGACCGCGATCCGACGATAGCGCCTGGCTTCGATCTCGATCGGGCCTGCACGTGCTGCAACGAATGCCCGGCCGCGCAGACCTGCACACCGCCCGGGGACCTCTTGTGCGACGCCCCGCGCGGTCGCGACAACGCCACCGCGCATTTCCTCGATCGCCTCGAGCAGATGGTCGCGTCGCCCGTCAGCTCCGACAGCTTGACGGCCGAGATCGACGCCGGAACCTGGACGATCCTCATGCGCGTCTGGGGCTACAACGGCCTCCCCGACGACGACGAGGTCCAGGTCGCGCTGTACGGGACGGCGGCGGCGCCGCCGCCGATGTGGAACGGGCAAGACGTGTGGCCCGTGCGCGCCGACTATCTGCTCCCGATGGCCACGTCGGTCGAAGAGGCGGTCGTTCGGTCCGACATCGCCTACGTGACGGGGGGGACGCTCGTAGGGACGTTCGGGGCTTCGGCCCCGCTTCGGTTGAGCCTGACGGGCGGCTTCGACATCTGGCTCACGTCCGCGATCGTCTCGGGCACGCTCGAGCCACAGAACGGCACGTTCAGGCTCGCTGGCGCGACCCTCGGTGGCCTGTGGACGATGCCCGACGTGTTCCGCAGCCTGGCCGACCTGCGCGCGGGCGGGGTGGCGGTCGTATGCAGGGGCCAGCCCGTCTACGAAGACATGATCAAGCCCCTCTTGTGCAATCTGCGCGACGGCCGCCCGGGCTTCGACACGCCGGCGCCGTGCGACTCGCTGTCGTTCGGGACCGCCTTCACCTCCGAGCCCGCGGTCTTCAGCGGCGTGGTGCCGGCGCCCGATCCAGGCATCCCCTGCGCGGCGGGGACTGAGCCGACCGGCGACGTTTGCCCCTGACGCGCCGCGGGGCGGCCGCGCTCACAGGATCTTTTGCAGCGTGTCTGCGACGCGCGGCTCGGCCCCGCACTTGGCAGCGTTGGCGACGATGCGGTCGACGGCGGCGCCGATGCGCTTCTTGAACTTCGCGCTCTTGGCTCGACCGTCGGCCGTCTTGTCGCTCTCGGCGAGCGCCTCGAGGTCCGACGCGCGCTCGGCGACGAGGGTGTCGAGCTTGTCGGCGAGCTTGCCGCAATCACCGTCGCCGTGTTTCTCGAACACGTCGGCGATCGCCTCGACCAGCTCGACGGCGCGCTCTTCACGGCTCGTGCACCCGCCCGCGAGCCAGGCCGGAGCGGCTGCTACGAAGAAGAGCGCCGCAAAGCGACGCGAGCGGGACCAGGGCGTGGGCGGTGCCATGCGGTGGTTTCCCACTCCTAGCATTTCGGCGAAGGGAACGTCTTCACCGCGGGCGTCGCTGGCGGAACAGCGCGATGCTGCCCTCGAGATCCGTCGCCCAGCGCGCCCGCCGCGCGGGGGCCGACGGGACGCTGCCCGCGGCGAGCGCCCGCAGGCGCCCCGCCCCTTCGCGGAGCGCGGCCGCGGTCGGCTTCAGCTCGGCCCACGCTGGGTGCTCCTTGAGCACCTCGTCCAGCCGCGCTTCGAGAGAGGAGAGCCGATCGGCCTCGACCGAGAGCTCGCGTAGCGCCGCGCTCTCGCCACGGGAGGCGGCTTGCGCGAGCTCGCGAAGGCGCCAGTCGCGAACATGGGGGGCGCAGAGGGGGTGACCGCGGACACGATCGAGCAGCTCGCGCACGGGCGGGGCCGCGTCACCGAACACCACCTCGACCGCGCGCCCCCAGCTCGCGAGCGGATCGTACGCGCTCGGGGCACGGAGATAGTCGGCGAAGCCGAGTAGCGCGACACGCGTGAGCTCGCCTTCGCGCGCGCCGTTCAAGAGGACACCGGCAGAGCGTACGACCACGTCGGGCGCGAGGTTCATGACCGGCCCCGAGCTCAGCCTCTCCACCTTGCGTTTCTCCCCGAACGCGCCGCTGAGCAGCGGCAGCCAATCGTTCGCGACGGCGTTGTTCCAGATGAAGATCGAGAGTCCGGTCGCGTGCTCGAGCTCGGCGACGTCGCGCCCGGCGATCCAGGGCGAGAAGATGCGTGGCCCTGTCCAGGCCACCGGGACGTCGCACCCCACCACCGAGGCGATCCCTCGGAGATACGCGAGCCCGCCCGCCCCGATCTCGTGCACGCGGCGGTAGTAGACGGCGGGCACGATGAGCGCCCGCGCGCCGGCAGGCGCCTCGCGGAGCGCGAGCACGGCGATCGCGCCGTGCACCTCTCCCAGAGAGCGCGACGCGGCGAGCGGGACGAACGTCGGGAGCGTGTCGTCGAACAGCAACGCGAATCGAAGCACCCCGGCCGCGGCGACGTCGGCGACGCGTCGCCGGAGCGCGGCGCGCAGATCGTCCTCGACACGGTAGCGCGGCAACCAGCGGAGCCCGCGGCGGCGCGTATCGACCGGGGCGATGCCGTGGACGAGCTCGACCCGACCAGCGCGGCAGGCGCTCGCGAAGCGCTCGATCTCGGCGAGCGCGGCGGCGCCGAGCGGCTCGGCCCAGCGAGCCCGATGCGATGGGTCGTCTTTGGGCGCCCAGAGGTAGGTGTCGAGGCCGACGCTCGAGAGGTCCGCGACGATCCGCGCGCGCGCCTCGGGGCTCCATGGATGGCCGTAGAACCCCTCGACGACGCCGAAGCCGGCTGCGCTGGAGCGCGGGGTCACATCGAGAAGATACGATCGATCGAGCGCTCGACCTCGCGCACGCTCTTCACGCGGGCGCCGACCGAAGTGAACAGCATCGAGCGGCCAGCGACGTCGAGGACGTGGGCGTAGAGGTCACGGCCGTCGTCCTCCACCCCCATCGCCAAACGGCGCGCGCTCTCGCGAGCGACGGGCTGGCCGTCGCGCAGGCTCGACGCGACGACCTCGCCGCCATCGAGGAGGAAGAGCGCCGTGGCGGCGCATCGGTCCAGCTCGGCTTCGAGAAAGTGCTCCGTCGCGAGGATGGGTGACAGCGCGCGACGCTTCCTACGGTCGTTCACCATGGCCGGCGACCTTGGCAGGTGCGCCGCGCCGTGGCCAAGAAACGAGCCCGCGCTACTTCTTGTGCTGGAAGTACGCCACGAGATCCGCGATCGCCTTGTCGTCGAGCTTGTCGCCGAACCCGGGCATCGGGCTCTTGCCCTTCTTCACGATCGCGAACGCTTCTTCGAGCTTCTTGTCGGTCCACTCGACCTTGAACACGTTCGGGAACTTCTTGCCTGGCTTCTCCGGCGTGCCGTGGCAACCCTTGCAGTGGTTCTCTTCGTAGAGCTTCGCGCCGCTGTCGGCGTTGCCGGCCGCGACCATGGCGGCGAGCGTCTGCGGGACCTGAGCGCCGCCGCTCGCGCTCGAGCTCGACGCG
>CALKVR010000357.1 GCA_938004815.1 uncultured Polyangiaceae bacterium
CTTCTGTGGGATGCACTGGGAGGAGCCGCTGATCGTGCACGGCGCGCACAAGGTCGAAGCTGCCACACTGAGAGGCGCCGCGAGACGATACCGCGAGCGCCTCGAGGCGCTCGCGAAGGGGGGGCCGGCCGCGTGAGCGAGCAGAACCTGTTCCGCGACACGATCGTCTACCTGGGCGCGGCGGTCGTCTGCGTACCCATCGCCAGCCGGCTCAAGCTCGGCTCGGTGCTCGGCTACCTGGCCGCCGGCTGCATCATCGGCCCCTTCGGGCTCGGCCTCGCGAGCGACCCCGCCGCCACGATGCACTTCGCCGAGATCGGCGTGGTGCTCATGCTGTTCGTGATCGGCCTCGAGCTCGATCCCCAGCACCTGTGGACGATGCGACGCGCCGTGTTCGCGGGCGGGGCGACTCAGCTCGTCGCCTGCACGCTGCCCCTCGTCGCCCTCTTGCTCGTCTTCGGTCTGCCCTGGCAGGGCGCCGTCGTGGCCGGCCTCTCGCTCGGCCTCTCGTCGACCGCGGTCGCCATGCAGACGATGGCCGAGAAGAATCTGCTCGGGACGTCGCTCGGGCGCGCGTCGTTCGCGGTGCTGCTGTTCCAGGACATCGCGGCCATCCCGCTCGTCGCGCTCGTACCGCTGCTCGCAGTGGCGCCCGAGGGCGGCGGCTCGGGGCCTCTCGGCGCAGCCAAGGCGCTCGGCGCGGTCGTGGCGGTGGTCGTGATCGGTCGCTACCTCACCCGGCCGATCCTGCGCGCGATCGCCAAGACGGGTCTGCGAGAGGTCTTCACCGGCTTCGCGCTGCTGCTCGTCCTCGGGATCGCGGCGCTCATGGCCGGCGCCGGCATCTCGATGGCGCTCGGCGCCTTCTTGGCCGGCGTGCTCTTGGCCGGATCCGAGTACCGCCACGCCCTCGAGACCGACATCCTCCCGTTCAAGGGCCTGCTCATGGGCCTCTTCTTCATCGCGGTGGGGATGAGCATCGACTTCGGCCTCTTCGTCGAGCGGCCGCTCGTGGTCGTCGCCCTGGTCGTCGGCTTCCAGGTGCTCAAGGGGGCGGCGCTGCGCCTCACGGCCGGGCCCATCGGCGTGCCGCGGCGCCAAGAGTGGCTGTTCGCGGCCCTGCTCTCCCAGGGCG
The DNA here is from genome assembly GCA_938004815.1 of uncultured Polyangiaceae bacterium. Taxonomy (GTDB): domain Bacteria; phylum Myxococcota_A; class Polyangia; order Polyangiales; family Polyangiaceae; genus Xiheicaenibacterium. The sequence continues at coordinate 1,136 of CALKVR010000357.1, forward strand.
GTGAGTTCGCCTTCGTCGTCTTCGGGGTCGCCCGCACCGCGCGCCTCTTGCCCAACGACTGGGACGCCCTGCTCACGCTCGCAGTCGCGTTGTCCATGGCGCTGACGCCGGTCTTCGTCATCGCCGTCGACCGCTTGCGCCGCGGCGACGCCCATCACAGCGCCGAGGCCGACGCTATCGAGGACGAGCACCCGCAGGTGATCATCGCCGGGTTCGGTCGCTTCGGGCAGATCGTCGGCCGCCTCCTCCTCGCGAGCGGCATCCGCGCCACGGTGCTCGATCACGAGCCCGATCAGATCGACATGCTCCGGCGGTTCGGCTTTCGCGTCTATTACGGCGACGCGACGCGGCTCGATCTGTTGACGGCCGCGGGCGCAGAGCGCGCGACGGTGCTCGTCGCGGCCGTCGACGACCCCACCGTCTCGCTCACCCTCGTCGACCGGGTGCGCGAGCACTTCCCCCGGCTTCGGATCTTCGCCCGGGCGCGAGACGTGCCGCACTATTACGAGCTGCGCCGGCGAGGCGTCGAGGTCCTCGAGCGCGAGACGTTCGAGGCGGCGCTCGCGCTCGGCCGGCGCGCGCTGGAGGCGCTGGGGGTCGACCCCTACGAAGCGCGCGAACGGTCGGACCGTTTCCGTCGTGCGAACGTGAAGATGCTCGAAGACATGGTGCCTCTCGTCGCCGACGAAAAGGCTCGGATCGAGATGGCGCGCTCGGCGCGCGACGAGCTCGAGCGGCAATTCGCCCGCGATATCGCGAGGGTGGCGGCCGAGCACGGGCACGGGTGGAGCGCCGACGACGACCGCGCGGAGAACGGCGATAGCGTGGCAAAATAGCGCGCCCGCACGCCGCCGATTCGTGCCGCCGCGGGTTTACATCATTTGCTCCTCAAACTAAGGTGACCTCCTCGTGTCCCGTCTCCTCATCGCCTCCAATCGCCTACCGGTCACGCTCCGGATGGAGCACGGCGCTCCCCGCGCGGTGCCGTCGGCGGGGGGGCTCGCGACGGCATTGCGAACGCCGCACCGCGAGCGCGGGGGCATTTGGTTCGGCTGGCCGGGCGATCTGGGCAAGGCCCCCGACCCGCGCGTCGACGCGATCCTCGAAGAGCACCACGTGCGGGCAGTCCCCGTCTCGCCCGCCGAGATGGACCGCTATTACGACGGCTACTCGAACGGTCTCTTGTGGCCGCTCCTCCACTACCAGGTCGACACGTTGCGCTTGGAGGCGGATCGCGATTTTTCGACGTATCGTTCCGTCAACGCGCGCTTCGCCGACCGGCTTGCGGCCGAGTACCGCGACGGCGACCTGGTCTGGGTCCACGACTACCAGCTCATGCTGGTGCCGGGGATGCTCCGCGAGCGGCGGCCCGACGCCCGCATCGGGTTCTTTTTGCACGTGCCGTTCCCCGCGGCCGAGATATTTCGGGTCTTGCCGCAGCGTGAAGAGCTCATCCGCGGGCTGCTCGGCGCCGACTTGATCGGCTTTCACACCGCGAGCTACCGGCACAACTTCGCCCTCTCGGCGGCTCACGTGCTGGGGACCGAGGCGGGCATCGATGCCCTCGACTTCGAGGACCGCGCGGTTCAGCTCGGGGTGTACCCGATCGGGATCGACGTCGGCTCTTTCGAGGCCGTCGCGCGTGACGACAAGACGCAGGCCGACGCCGACGCGATCCAGCGCGCCACCGGGGACCGGCAAGTGCTGCTGGGGGTCGACCGCCTCGACTACACGAAGGGCCTGCGGCGCCGCTTGCTCGCCATCGATCGCCTCTTGGAACGCGAGCAGGCCCTACGCGATCGGATTCACTTCATCCAGCTCGCGGTGCCTTCGCGTGAGAAGGTCGAGGCCTACGCCGACCTGAGGCGAAGCGTGAACGAGCTCGTCGGCCGCATCAACGCCCACCACGGGTCGCCCACCCACGCGCCGGTGCAGCTGCTCTACCGTTCGATCCCCATGAGCCAGCTCGTCGGCCTCTACCGCGCGGCCGACGTCATGCTGGTCACGCCGCTGCGCGACGGGATGAACCTGGTCGCCAAAGAGTACGTCGCGTCGCGCGTAGACGATGATGGCGTGCTCGTCCTCAGCGAGTTCGCGGGCGCCGCGGCCGAGCTCGAAGAGGCGCTGCTCGTGAACCCCTACGACATCGCCCAGGTCGCGAGCACGATCAAGCGGGCGCTGACGATGCCGCAGCGCGAGCGCGAGCTCAGGATGCGAGCGCTTCGCAGCAAGGTGAGAGAGGGCGACGTCTCGCGCTGGGCCGACGCGTTCCTCAGCGACCTCGATCGCGCAGCCACCGCGCGGAGCGGGCGGCCCGGGCTCGGGGCTTGGGCCACGCCTCAAGAGGTGAACATCGGGGCCGTCGAGGCTGCGCTCGACCGGGTTCGGGCCGCCGATCGGCGCCTCGTCTTGCTCGACTACGACGGCACCCTCGTGCCTTTCGCGCCGGTGCCCGAGCTCGCGTCGCCGGATCAAGAGCTGCTCGAGCTCCTCGATCAGCTGGCCCGCACCCCCGGCACCGAGGTTCACGTCGTCACCGGGCGCAGCCGCAGCTCGATCGAGACATGGCTCGGCAGCCTGCCGATCGGCCTGCATACCGAGCACGGCCTGGCCACGCGCACCCCGCAGGGCGCGTGGCAAACCGACGCGGGTGCAGCGGCGCCGTGGCTCGATCAAGCCGTCGAGATCCTCGCGGGGGTGGCGCGCAAGACGCCGGGGGCGCTGGTCGAGGTCAAGACGTGCAGCGCGGCTTTCCACTTCCGGCGCACCGAGCCGTCGCTCGCGGCCGCTCGCCTGCGCGAGGCGCGAGAGGCGCTCGGCCCCATCGTCGCGAGCAGCGACGCCGAGCTGCTCGAGGGCCACGCGGTGCTCGAGGTCAGGCGGCGCGGCGTCCACAAGGGTCTCATCGCGAGAAACCTGGCGAGCGCATACGAGGCCGGCGAGATCGTGGCGGTGGGCGACGATCGCACCGACGAGGACATGTTCGCGGCACTTCCTGACAGTGCTGTCACGATACGTGTCGGGCGCGGGGCCTCGACTGCCCGCTACCGCGTGGCCGACCCAGCTACGCTCCGACAGCTGCTCCGCGCGTTGGTGTAGTGAGCCTAGTGACCTGGAACAGAAGTTCCAGGTCACCGGGAACATCGGTGTCACGTTGCTCAACGGGCTCCGAAGCGCGAAAAACTTCGCGCGACCTCGCCCAGACGGTCGTCGAAGTTTGAAGCGAACTTCGGAGCCGGGACACTAGTGTCCTGAACCCACGGCTCGCTTCGGCCGCTTGGGGCGCGAGAGGCGCCGAATGGGGATCGCGATCGCGATCACCAGGTAAACGAGCCGGTTGATGCGACGCGGTCGCCGCTGCCCCCTGACCGCGCAGTCTTCACCGCCGCAGCTGTCGCCGGTGGCGTCGATGCCATCACCGCAGTCGCACGAGTCGGCGCCGCCCGAATCCGAGGCGTCGCAAGAGCAACCATCACCCTCGAACGACTCGGCGTCCGAGGTGTCGCACCCGCAACCGTCGTCGTACGGGTCGTCGGCCGCGTCGTAGCTCTCGCCCGAGCAATCGTCCGGCGCCGACGTGGAGTAGTCGTCGTCGACGTACGTGTCCGAGCTGTCGCTCGAGCAGCCGTCGCCCTCGTCGACGTAGTAGCCGTCGGGCGCCTCGTCGGCGTCGATCTCTTCGTAGTCGATGATGATGTACTCGCCCCCGCACGCGCACCCGTCGTAGGCGTACACCGGCACCTCGACCACGGCGCCCGAGCCGGCACCGGCGCTGGGGCCCGCGCCGTTGGGGCTGCCCGACCCCGAGCTCGGACCTGTCGACATCCCGCCCTGTCCGGTGTTGTCGCAGCCCGAGAGGTCGATCGAGGTCGCCTTCACGATCGGGTCGAGGCGATCGTCGCCTTGGAGGGTCACGTTCTTGTTGGCGCCTACGCTCCCGGCGGGGATACGGGCGGCCGCGCGGGTGAGCCACGCGGCTTGAGCGACCTGGTCCGAGAGCATGACCGCGAGGTCGTCGGCGAGCGGCCCGCAACGAAGCAGCGCGGGGTCGACCTCGCCGGCCTCGATCACGTCGGCCGTGCACGGAGCCCCGCCGCCGACGACCCCGAGCGCGGTGCGCGGGCACGTGGTACCGACGCGCGCGCTCTGGCCCAGGACGACCGCGGCGGCCGTCGTGCACGTGTCGGCGTCGCCGGTCACGTCGCCGTAGGTCGCCGCGCGTGCGAAGTAGGTGCGCACCACGCTGTCGATGTCCGGCCCGCCTTCGGCGGCGGGGATGGTGTCGCGGAGCGACTCGTGGCTCGCCATCTGGTAGACGAGCGCGCCCTGCGTGCCCAGCGCGAGCGCGGCGAGGTCGCGGTAGTTCGACGACACCTGTCCGACATCGAATACGAGTGCGCTCGTGTCGATGAACGCTGGCGTGCCGTCGAAGCTCGCGCGGCCAGCGCCGACCGACCAGAGGACGACGTCGACCGCGTCGGTGCTCGCCTGCGTGAGCACGAGCGGGAGCACGGGCGGGCCCCCGGGGGTGACGGCCCGGAGCGCCTTCGTGAGCGCGAGCCCAGCGGGCGCGTCGAACCTCGCGACGAAGAAGCGAGCCGCACCGGCCGTCTGAAGCGCGACATCGAGACCGGGTGAGATCGTCAGGCCGTGGCCGGTCGCCCACGCCTCGACGGCGGCGACGTCGTCGAGGACGAGGGCCTCGATGGGCTCGAGCGGCGGAGAGCCGGCGACGTCGCCGACCACGTGCGCGAGCGGCTCGGGCTCGTCGCCCGGACAGACGGCCGGCGCGCCCTCGGGCGGGATGACCCGCGGCGCGCTCGCGACCTCGAGGCTCTCGAAGAAGGCTCGCGAGCCCCAGTCGAGCGCCGCGCCGTCGGTGACGGGCAAGACGATCGCGACGCCGCCGGCCCGGCCCTGAACCCGGAGCTGGGACCACAGGGTGGTGCGCCCCGCCGACACCGAGAGCGCCAGCCGCTGCTCGATCGGCCTCGACTCGCCTGCGCTCATCAGACCCACTGCGCCGGCGTTCTCCGGGAGCGCGAAGAGCGCGGCTGCGCCCAGGGTCGCCGAGAGCACGAGGGGCCCCCATCGTCGAGGAAAAGACACGGCGCCCATGGTACCCCGAAGGGCACCCGTACCTTCCGGGGGAAGCAGTTTTCCGGCCCGGGGCCCCGGTGATACAACCGCGGACGAGTGGAACAGACCGGCGAGTGGCCCCTCGCGATCATCGCAACCCAAGACGTCGCCTGCGGCGCTCGGTTGTGGAGCGTCGGCGGTAAGCGCCGAGCGACGGTCATCGTCAAGGCCACGTTCTCGCTGGTGCGCGGCGGTGCCGCGCAGCTCGCCGCTCCTCGGCAGATCCTCCTCGGCGATCAGCATCACGAGTCGAGCCTGGAGCGGAGCGTGATCGCGTCCGCCGACATGGCCCCCTATCTGCCTCGGGCCGAGGTCGTTCTGTCGGCGCACGCGTGCGCTCCATCGCCGAGCCCGTTCTTGGCGGTGCGTCTGGCCGTGATGGGGTCGCGCCCGCTCGTCGACAAGACGCTGCACGTATTCGGCGAGCGGATGTGGCTCGAGGGCGAGCAGATGACGGCCCCCGTGCCGTTCACACGCATCCCGATACGGTACGAGCGCGCCCACCGCGGGCAGCCGGGCTACGAAGAGAACCCGGTCGGGATGCCGGTCGCAGCCGGACAGCCCGTCGCCAACGTGATCGATCCGGCCGACCCGCTCGGCCCGGCTGGGTTCGGACCGATGGCCGGGTTCTGGCCGGCGCGGCGTCGGCTCCTGCGCGATCTCGACCCCACTGCGATCGAGGCGCCCGCCCCCGCGATCCCGGACCCGTTCGCGTGGAGCTACTTCCACGCCGCTCCGCCCGATCAACGCTGCAGCTTCTTCGAGGGCAACGAGTGGATCCTGATCGAGGGGATGCACCCGGACATCCCACGGCTCGAGTCGCAGCTCCCCGGCGCGCGCGCCCAAGCCCGGCTCTACGGCGTCGACGCGACCGGCCACCGCGACATCGGGCTCTCCGCCGACACCCTCTGGCTCGACGCGGATCGACTCGTCGCGTGTCTCGTCTGGCGCGGGAACTTCGAAGTCGAAGGCGACGCGGCGCTCGAGGCCGCGCAGGTCTTCGCCGGCGTCGAGCTCCCCGGCCGGCCCATCCCTTGGCCGGGCGGGACGGCGCAAGTCACCGCGCTCGTCGAGGAGCGCAAGGCCGCCTCGGCTCCGGGGCACGCGCAGCCCGCGCCGGCTGCGATCGAGGCGCCGTCCTCCGAGACGCCGACCGCGAGCCCTCGCCAAGTCGACGCGCTCCTCGCCTATGCGGCGTCGGCGCCGAGCAACCTCGGCGCCGCGGAGCCTTCGGAGCCGCCTCCGTCGGAGCCGGCGCCCGTTACGAACCCTCAGCCCATGCCGGCCCGCTGGGCGCCGGGCTCGACCCTCGCGTCGCCGGGCATGATGCTCCCCGAGCAGCTCCAGAACCTGGGCGCGGGCCCGGAGCCTGTCGTCGAAGACAAGCCGATCGACACCTCGCCCCGGCTCCCCGAGAGCGTGACCAACGTCCACGCCGACGTCGCGGTGGCAGAGGCGAGCCCAGTCACCCCCGACCCCGCCGGCGGTGATCCGAACCTGGCGGCGGGCCTCAACAACACGATGAAGCAGCCGCCGAGCGAGCTCCGGCGCCTCATCGCCAAGGCGACCGAAGAAGAGGCGGCTGCGGCCGTGGCCGCCGCTCGGCCCCCGATGGTCTCGTTCGACGACTCGCCCACGTTCATCCCCGACTCGGAGGACGTCCGCAAGATCGTCGAAGAGGCCGAGCGGCAGATCGAGCGAGACGAGCGGGCCGATCCGGTCGGGGTCCGCCCGAGCCCGACGACCAGCATGCGCTCGTCGAAGACGACCATCCGGGGGCTCGGTGAGGGCGGCGATTCGAAGCCGCCCCCCGAGCCTGCGCCGCCCACGGCGCGCTTCGACGACGAGACGCGCTCGCTGTTGCAAGGGCAAGAGCAACCGACGGCGCAGCTCGCCGTCCCGGATCAGCTCCTCGCGCTCACCTCTGGCCCCGCGAGCGCCGCTGCAGCCCGGCACGAGCCCGCGCCTCCCCCCGAGCCCGCGATCCAGCACATCGACGAGGACGACACGGGACGGCCCACGCTCACCAACGTCGAAGCACCCGCGTTCTCGCAGGTGGCGCCCAAGCCGCTCCCCGTTCACATGGGCGAGACGCGCAACGAGGTCGAGCGCCGCATCCGAGAGCGCGAGAGCCTCGCGGGGGTCGATCTGTCCGACGTCGATCTCTCCGGGTTCGACCTGTCGGGCCAGACGCTGACAGGCTGCCGCTTCGATCGCGCGAACCTCCGCGGCGCCCGTCTCCGCGGCGTGGATCTGTCGGGCGCATCGTTCGAGGGCGCCGACGCATCGAAGGCCGACTTCGACGACGCGATCCTCGAGCGCACGAACTTCGTCGGCGCCAAGCTCGCCGAGTCCTCGATCAGGCGCGCGTTCCTCACCGACGCCAACATGACGACGGCCGACCTGACGGCGGCGCAGCTCGACCAGTCGTCGGGCCTGCGAGCGATGTTCTGCCGCGCCCGGCTCGACCGGGCGAGTTTGCAGGGCGTCACGCTCGACGGCGCCGACTTCACTGAGGCCCAGCTCGACGGCGCGAACCTCGACGGCGCGCTCCTGCCCGAGCTCCGCGCGTACGAGGTGAGCGCAGAGGGCGCTCGTTTCTGTCGGTGCTCGCTCCGCGGCGCCCGCTTCGACGGCGCCGTGCTCGGGCGCGCGCGCTTCGAGGGCGCACACGCCGACGACTCGATCTGGGACCGGTCCGTCCTCGACGGCGCCACGCTCGAGGGGGCTCGCCTCGTCGGCGCGAGCTTCACCAAGGCGTCGCTGCGTGAGGCGAGCCTCTCCGGCGCCGATCTCTCCGAGGCTCGCTTCAACCGCGCCGTCCTCACCGGCGCGAAGCTCGTCGGAACCGATTTGAACACGGTGACCCTGGACGGCGCCGAGCTGACCGGCATCGTGACCGACGCTTGAGCTCGGTGTCGTTCGACGAAGCATTCGGCGCGGTCGAGGCGGACGGGCGGAGCCTGCTCGTGTCGCGTGAGTCGCGCGTCGCCTTCTTGGAGCCGTTCGTCGTCTCCACGCGCTGCGCGTCGGCCGCCGTCGATACCGCCGTGCGGCGCATCACCCTCTTCACGTTCGTGGTCGCGGCGATCGTCGGGACGTTGATCGCCGTCCGCGCAGCGCCCGCGCCACTCGGAGGGTTCGCGATCATGTGGCTCTGCGGTGCCCTGGCCGGTCGACTCTGGGCCCGGCGCCGGCGACGCGAGCTGGGGCGCGCGGTCCTCGATTTCGAGACCGAGACGGCGCGCCTGTCACCTCTCGAGGGCGTGGAGCGCGAGGTCGCAATTCGCGGCGCGGTGGTGACGCGCGAGACGTCCAACGACGAAGAGGCGCCGCTGTGGCTGGTGATGCGGTTCCACGACGGCTCGCGCATCCGGCTCTGCCGAGGCGAAGAGCGCGACGTCGATCGGGTGTCAGCCATCTTGCGGCGCTTTCACGTCAGCGTGCAGACGAGCAGCTGATAGCCTGCGGGCCACGAGAATGAGCTACACGGGGCCGAAGAACATCGTCGTCCTCGGCGGGGGTATCGCGGGGCTCGCGGCCGCAGACGCGATCACGCGGGCCCTCGACGAGCACCCTGGGCCGCTACCACCGGGGCTCACCGTCACGCTGGTCGAGGCCGAGGACTTCATGGGGGGCCGCGCGTGCTCGCGCCCGCTCGACGCCGACGCGCACGTGCTGCACCCCGAGGCACCTTGGGGCACCCACACGCCGCACGGGCTGCATTTCGTTTGGGGCAGCTACGATCACCTCATTCGACTGTGCGACGGCGTGCCCGGCCTGCTCTCACCGCCCGTCGGGACGTCGACCTATTGCGCGTGGATGGCGCCCCCCGACCTCCCCGGCGGGCGCAACGACGACGCGCGCGTCGTCGCCGTGCACGTGTGCGATCCGCACCGGCCCGACTCGGCCTGGCAGCCGCGCGCCCGCCGGATGCTCCGCGCGTTCGCGCGCCGTGGCGCGGCCGTCGACGCGTTCGAGCAGCTGGTGAAGACGATCCTCGATCTGCCGCTCGAGGTGAACGACCTGCTCTCGTACATGGACATCGTCTTCGACGAAGAGAGCCTCGGGCCCGAGCTCCGGTGGATCCTCTTCTTGACGGGCGCGCTCTCCGGCGCCCTGGGCTACCCGGAGACGAGCCCCACCCTGAAGGCGCTCTTGGGCGGTCGCAGGCCGACCGACGTGGACATCGGCGAGCTGATGCGGCCGCTGTTCTACGACCACGCGCTGCCGCGCTTGCGGCGCGCGGCGAGCTTCGGTCCGCTCGTAGCCCTGCGCGCCGCGCTCGACGCCGGGTTCGACGTGACCGAGCGCGCCGTCGACATGCTCGTCTCGCTCGCGCCGGGCGCGAACGAGCTGCGCGAATCGCACGAAGACGTCCGCGCGCTCGCCGATTTTCTCCTGCTGCTCGCGACCGACTCGGTCGCGGTCGCGTCGCGCGCACTGTCGTACGATCCGCGATCGTCGGGCTACCTCAAGAACATCCTCAAGGCGGCGTTCTCGAGCCCGTACGGCCTCGATGTCGCCACCAGCATGCGCGACGCGCAGTTCGGTGTTCGCCGCTACGAGGGCGCCGTGCTGCAGCTCTTCGACGGCGACGACTCTCGCGCCGCGTGGGAGGCGGTAGCCGCTCGCATCGAGGCGCGCCTCGCGACGGGCAAGTTCGGCGGGGCGGTCCTCCGCGGCCGGGTCGCCAAGCGCATCGTCCTGGCCGCAGGTCGCGTCGCGTCCGTCGAGCTCAGCGACCGGCCGGCAGAGCCGTTCCCCGAGGTGCCCACGGTGCGCCCGGCCGAGCCCGGCCCGCCCGTCGCGACCCTCCCCGCCGACGTCGTGATCTCGACGCTGGTGCCACAGTGCCTCGCGCCGCTGCTGCGCGGGCAGCCCGGCACCGACGGCGTCATCGCGATGAGCGATCGCCTCGCCGAGTTCATGAACGAGACGATCAACCTCCAGCTCTTCTTTCCCGATCGTCACGAGCTGCCGTTCCCCCCAATGCCCGCCGGCGCGACCGAGACGCCGCCCTTCGGGATATCGAACCTCGAGGGGCCGTTCACGATCATCGTCGACCTGCGCCGCGGCTGGAGCCGCGCGCGCTTCGAGGCGATCTCGCTCGACGGCCCTTCGGGGCCGCCGTTCGACGGCACCGCTTGGGAGCTCGTCGGCGCGTACTCCGACTTTTTCACCCACGACGCCTTCGCCCACGAAGACCGTTTCCAGTGGCCCCTCGCCGTTCAGCAAAAGCTCGCCTCCATCGGCTGCGACCCCGATGATCTTCTCGCCGACACGCTCGACACCCGGCGCTGGCTCCACGACGCCGGCGCGCCGGGCCGGCTCGAGCCGCCGCCCATGGGTCAGGTCCGCCCCGAGCGCGCCGCTGCCTACGCCGCCCGGTGGCGGAGCGAGGCGGTGCCGCTCATCGTCGCGACGACGCTCGAGCAGATCGCGGCGATGCCGGGGCTGGCAGCCCGGACGCGTGACCACCTGCACCGTGAGGCGCGCGCCGTCCTCCGCGGCGAGCCCTCGACGATGCGCTGGGTGTTCACGCGCAACGCGACCGCGGCGCTGCGATTCTTCTCCGCCGAGCCCGAGCTCTTTCGCGACCGGCCGCACGCTCGCTTCGAGCACGACGACGTCGGCGGCCTCTATCTCGCAGGCGACTGGACGCGCAACGGCCTCAACCTCCAAGCGATGGAGGCCGCCACCATATCGGGCCTGCAGAGCGCCTACGGCGCCATCGAGGCCATGCGCGGGGGTGGGCTCGAGGGTCTCGTACCGCCCAAGATCGACCCCGACATCGTGCCCGAGGGGGCGTGGGACGTCGGGTACCCCCCCGACGTATGGGCTCGAGCCTCAGTCGCCGACCGCGTTCTCGTTCAAGAACTCGGTCGCGAGCTTCTTGAAGCCGGCCGATGCAGCCTTGTCCTGGAGCATCGAGGCTCGGTAGAGCTTGCCGCGGCCGAGCTCGTTGTCGACGGTGACCTTGTCCTTCTCGACGCGGAACGCTCTATCGGCGTAGCCGCTCTCGGGGCGCGCGCTGTAGAGCGCGACGTCGAACGCGCCGTCGTGGTTGGTGTCGTAAAACACCCAGACGAGGTTCGCGTTGGTGTCGAGGATCGACGCGACCTCGGCGTCGAACTTCTTCTCTTGGATGAGCGCGTTGGCGGCGGTGGTGCCGGGCTTGGAGTTGTTGTCGGCGTCGAAGACCCACATCGTGTAGCCGGGCTTGCGACCGAGCAGCACCTGCTTGTTGGGGAAGATCGACTTGGCGCCCTTGGCAAAGTCGTAGCTACCCTTGCGAGAGACGGCGCGGGGGAAGGCGCTGAGGCCCTCTTTGCGCGCGGCGAAGGGCCAGGCTGCTTTCACGAGCTCGCCGCCGTTCTCGACGTCGAGCAGACCGGCGCGCACCGAGCGGGCGCCGACGAACTCGTTGGCCGGCTTCCACGGGTCGCTCGCGCCCTTGCGGGTGTACGCGTTCTTGGCGATGCGGTCGGCGCTGCGCGTATCGGGGACGATCGCGAGGTCGGCGACCTTGTCGTTGTCGCGGTCGTAGACGATCCAAGCGCTGCCGTTCTCGACGATGAACGAGATCTCGGGGTCGAGCTTGCGGCCCTTCACGAGCGGCTCGGGCTCGTCCTTCATCGAGAGACTGCCGAGCGAGTCGCCGTCGACGTCGAGAACCATCCCGGAGGCGAACATGGACGAGAACCGATACCCGTCGGCCTTGCCGCTCGCGTCGCCGTCGGCGAGCGAGCCCTTGGGC
>CALKVR010000358.1 GCA_938004815.1 uncultured Polyangiaceae bacterium
CATGTCTTCGGCTTGCGCCATCTCGGCGACCGCGCCGAAGAACCCTGCCGACGCGGCCTCGAGCTCTGTGACGAGGCCGAGCGCGTCGCCGCGCACGAGCAGCGGATCGATCAGGTTGGCCTGCCGAAACGCGCGGGCGGCGTCGCGCCCGAGCGCGGTGGTCTTGGCCGACGAAGCGCGCAGGCCGAAGAGCTCGGCGGCGATGTCCTCGAGCCGGTGAGCCTCGTCGAAGATGACGGCGTCGTAGGCGGGCAGCACGCCGGCGCGGTAGGCGGCGTCGCCGGCTTGCATCTTGAGCGCGACGTCGGCGAGGAACAGGTGATGGTTGGTGATGACGAGCTCGGCCCGCGCCAGCGACTGCTTCATCCGAGTAACGAAGCAGCGGTCGTAGAAGCTGCAGCTCGACCCGACCCGGGTCTCGCTCGACGAGGTGATCTCGGCCCAGATCCCGTCGTCCTCCGCCAGCGCCGTCAGCTCGGCGACGTCGCCCGCCTCTGTCTCTTTGCCCCACGCCTCGACGAGCGGCAGGGCGCGCCGGTGCTCGCGCGAGGCGGCGACGTCTTTGCGAAGGTCGCCGAACCGGCGGAGGCACAGATAGTTCGAGAGCCCCTTGGCGACCGTGACCGAGACGTCGCGCCCGAGGAGGTCGCGCACGAGAGGGACGTCGACCTCGGCGATCTGGTCCTGCAACGCCCTCGTGGCGGTCGACACGACGACCCGCTGGCCGCTGAGGAGCGCCGGCACCAGGTAGGCGAGCGTCTTGCCCGTCCCCGTCCCGGCCTCGCAGAGCAAGACGCTGGCGTCCGCGAGCGCGCGCTCGACCGCCCGCGCCATCACGAGCTGGCCTTCACGCTCCTCGTAGTTGCCGAGCTTCCGCGAGAGCGGCCCCCCCGGCCCGAGCAGGGTGGGCGACGTCGTCACGGCCAGGAACCGTCAGCCCCCCGTCGGCTTTTTGACGGGCGGGGGATGGATGGCGCGGAGCTGGGGCGACGACTGGTGTACGGGGTTGCCGTCGGGATCGATGAACTCGAAGCCGACGATGGCGCCGTCCGGCTCTTCTTGCACCCAAACGACGCGGCCGTCGCGGGGGGGCTGGTCGCCTATCGCCACACGCACCTGCGTCCCGGGCTGGAGCGCCTCGTCGAGGATGACGCGCACGCCGCCGCGGCTGACGTTCAGCGCCCAGCCCTCGATCTCCCGGCCGGAGACGTCGACACGGATGCGGTCGCTGGCTTCACGCCGGGAGCCGCCCGTCTGACGCCGTGTCGGCGGCAGCCCCGAACCGTCGGGGGGGGTCTCACCTTTTCTGCTCACGGTCGTCCACCTTAGCACGACCTCGCAAACAGGGCTCTTTTCCGGGCTTCGCCATGCTAGTGAGAGCGGCGAGTCCCGGAGCCCGCTACCCGTGAACCGTCTCTCGTCCCTCCTCGGTGGTCTCGCCGTCCTGGCGATCGCGATCGTCTTCATCGTCAACTTTCAGCCCGGCGGCGGGCAGAACCAGTTCAAGAAGGGCCCGGACTGCGCGGCGGACGTCCTCGGGAACTGCGTGCGGTCGACCCACTTCTGGGCGAGCTACCGGCTCCTCGCCCCGCGCGGCGGCGATCTGGACGAGGCGCAGAAGCGCAAGCTCAAGGAGATGACGCTCGACGGGCTCGTCGAGCGCGAGCTCCTCCTCGCCGAGGCCAAGCGCATCGGCATCGGCGTCTCCGACGCCGAGCTCAGCAAAGAGCTCTTCGCGGGCAGGCTTCGCGCGTCCGTCCCGGCCAAGGCGCCGCCCCAGCTCGTCGGGATCGTGAACCTGCGAGAGCAGTTTCTGGATCGCAAGACGAAGAAGTTCTCCGCCGACGTCTACAAGCGCGTCGTCACCGAGCTGACCTACCTCTCCGAGACCGACTTCCGCGAGTACCAGAAGGCCGAGCTCATCGCCTCGCGCATGCGTGACCTCATCAAGGAGCGCGTACGCGTCAGCGAGGGCGAGGCCTTCGAGCAGTTCTCGCGTGAAAAGATGGACGTGACCGTCAAGTTCGTGAAGCTCGAGCCGGCGTACTTCGCGCAAAAGGTGGTCGACTCCTCGGACGCGGCCGTACAGGCCTGGGCCGCCAAGAACGACGAGCAGATCAAGAAGGCGTTCGAGAGCCGTAAGAAAGACTACGAGGGCGGCTGCCGCACCTCCCGCCACATCCTGATTCGCCTCTCGGAGAAGGCGTCGGACGACGACAAGAAAAAGGCGCGCGAGAAGATCGACGCCGCGCTCAAGCGAATCAAAGACGGCGAGAAATTCGCCGACGTCGCCAAAGAGATCAGCCAGGACCCGGTCTCGGCCAAAGAGGGCGGCTCGCTCGATTGCGTCGTCAAAGGCCAGATGGTCAAGCCCTTCGAAGACGCTCTCTTCGCGCTCGACGAGGGCAAGGTCTCGGACGTGGTGACGACGCCGTTCGGCCTCCACCTCATCCAGGTCGACAAGATCCTCAAGGGCGACGAGGCGGTAAAGGCAGGCGAGTCCGCGACGGCCCGCCCGCTCTACCTGCAGGCCGAGGCGCAGCGCCTCGCCGAGGACGGTGCCAAAGAGATCCTCGAGGCGATGAAGGGTGGCAAGTCGATGGAGGACGCCACCAAAGACTACCTCGCCAAGGTGACCCCTGCCGCAGCCCCGGAAAAGAAGGACGGCGACAAGAAGGACACCGACAAGAAGGACACCGACAAGAAGGACGACGCGCTCCCCGAGGACGACCACGACCACGACCACGACCACGGCGATCACGAGGACGAGATGGGCGAGCCGCAGCCGCCCACGGTCGAGACGAGCCTCCCCTTCGGTCCGACCGAGCAGCCGTTCACCGGCGTCGCCGACGGCGAAGACGCAGCCGGGGCCGCCTTCGCCCTCGCTGCCCCGAACGCCGTCGCCCCCCGCCCGGTGCGCCTCCAGAACGGCGGTCTCGCCATCCTCCAGCTCGTCGAGCGCAAGGCCCCGGCCGAAGAAGAGTGGAAAGAGGAGCGTGACTTCTACATGAACGCGCTCCGCGGGCAGAAGCAGCGTGAGGCGCTCGCCATGTACATGAAGCGGCTCCGCGCCACGCATCAGGCGGAGATCAAGCTCAACAAAGAGTTCACGAAAGAGTTCGCGGTCGAGGCCGCACCCGCGGGCAGCAACGCTCCCCCGGTCCCCATCGAGCTTCCGTGATCGATCTCGAGGCCGGCGCCGGCCTCCGCGTCCTGGCGCTGCCGCAGCAGCACCTGCACCGCTCGGTGCTGACC
>CALKVR010000359.1 GCA_938004815.1 uncultured Polyangiaceae bacterium
CCGATGCGGCGCGGCTCGTCCTCGTCTGCGGTGACGAGCTCTGGTCGGGCTCCGTGGTGTCGACGGTCGCGGAGCAGTTTCCCCTCTCCGTCTTCGCCAAGTCCAAGGAGGTCGCGGCGACCACCAGTGCGTTCTTCGCGAGCCGAGAGGCGCCGAGCGGCGAGGGGACGCTCCTCCGGTGTTCGTCCGACGCGAGCGCTGCGTGCAGGAGCTTCGGTGCCGACGACGTCGGAGCGCTTCGAGGGCAGGGCGACGCGGTCTACTTCACGATGGGAGATCAGCTGTGCGTCTGGCAATGACCCTGGTCGCTGTGTTCGCGCTCGTGATCGCGAGCCCGATCGCGCGCGCGCAGCCCTCCGACGACGCCGACGCGCGGGGCCGCAAGTTGTTCGACGAAGGCAAGACGGCGCTCGACGCGGGCGATCTGGCGACGGCGTGCTCCAGCTTCGAGCAGAGCTACATCGTCTCCGGCGTTCCGGGCGCGCTCCTCAGCTGGGCCGACTGCGAGGAGCGACGTGAGCGATTCGCGACCGCGCTCGCGCTCTGGAAGCAAGGCGAGGCCAAGGTCGTCGGCAACGAAGAGCGAAGGCGGTACGTGCGCGATCGGCAGACGGCGATCCTCGCCAAGGTCTCGTACATCGACCTGCGCTTGCCGGCCGCGCCGCTCGAGGATCTGAAGGTCACGCTCGATGGCCGGGCAGTCGACGTCACGGCGGGGCCGGTTGCGGTCGACGCGGGCGAGCACACCGTCGTCGCCGAGGCGAAGGGCCGGGAGCGGAGCGCCGAGACGATCCGCGTGGCCGTCGGCGAGCGCGCGACCGCGACCCTGTTCCAGGCTGCGCCGGGCGAACCCGCCAACAAGCCCGAGGCTCCACGGCCCCAGCCGCCCCCCGAGGCCGCCGCGTCGAGCGATCCGAGCCTGCCGTTCTTCATCGCCGGTGGCGTCACTGGCGGCGTGGGGGTCGCCAGCTTCATCGGCTTCGGCGTCACCGGTGGGCTCATCCTCTCGGCGTGTGGCGATCTGGGCGACTGTCCGGCTTCGGAGCGAGGCTCGGTCGACGGTCTCGCGGTGGCCAACGCCGTCACCCTGGGCGTCGGTGTCGCGGGGGTCGCGGTTGGCGTCATCCTCTTCGCCGTCGGCGCGACGGCCGAGCCGGAGCCGGCGCCCGTCGAGGTGGGCGGCTTCGGCGACGCCGGACTGAAGATGGTGCTGCCCTTTTGAAGTGATAAGCTCTGCGAGCTTGCACGACGACACGATTCCGGTCGGGACCGCCCTCGATTCGAAGTGGCGGATCGATGCTCAGCTGGGCCGGGGCGGGATGGGCGTCGTGTACGCGGCCACGCACGTGCGCAACCAGAGCCGCGTCGCGATCAAGGTACTCCACCGAGAGCTCTCTCGCGACGCCGCGTTGCGCGACCGCTTTCTTCAAGAGGGCTACGCGGCGAACCAAGTTGGTCACCCGGGGACGGTTCGGGTGCTCGACGACGGCACGACGCCCGACGGGCACACCTACTTGGTGATGGAGCGGCTGGAGGGCCAGCCGCTCGACGCCGTCGCCGAAGCCGCGGGGGGCAAGCTCCCGCTCGCGGACGTGATGCGGTACGCGGCGGCCGTCCTCGACGTGATCGCGGCCGCGCACGACAAGGGCATCGTCCACCGCGACCTGAAGCCCGAGAACTTCTTTCTCTGTCGCGACGGGACGATCAAGGTCCTCGACTTCGGCATCGCCCAGGTGAAAGAGGCGCAGACGAAGGCTCGGTTGACCGTCACGGGCGTTCCGATGGGCACGCCCGCGTTCATGCCTCCCGAGCAAGCACTGGCGCTCTGGGAGCGAGTCGACGCGCGGGCCGACGTCTACGCCGTCGGCGCGACGATCGTGACCCTCCTTACGGGTCGGCTGGTTCACGAGGCGCGCACCCTCCCGGAGCTCTTGGTCATGGTCTCCACGCGGCCGGCGCCTCCCGCGCGGTCGCTCGCGCCCGAGCTTCCCGTCGCGCTCGCGGGCGTGCTCGATCGAGCGCTCGCTTTCGACCCTCCGGCTCGCTGGGCGAACGCGCGCGCGATGGGGCAGGCGCTTTCGGCTGCCCTCTCCGGGCATCCGACCGGCGTCGCCGCGCATCCGGCCGGCGTCGCCGGGCCCGGCGCCGCGCGCCCGACGGTCGTCTCCGGCCACGGCCGATCGAGCTGGGTCGACCAGGCGGCCCCCGGTTCTCCTCCGGTGGACGGTGTTTCCGTCGCGGCGGTTCGCGGCGCCGCGAGCTCGTATGCGGCCAAGCCGGTCGGCGTTCAGACTGCTGCGCCCGTCTCGAGCTCGTCGAAGAACACCGAGCGCAAGCGCGCGCAGTCGAACGGTGCGCTCATGGTCTTGGGGGCCGTTTTCGGCGTCTCGATCGCGGCCGCCGGTGCCTACTTCTTGGTTTGGCGCGCCGCCCCGACGAACACGACGGACGCGGAGCGCGCGCCTGCTGCAGCGACGCCTGGCCCGGCGGTCGACGCGCCCGGGCCGAGCGTCGACGCGCCGCGCGTCGCGACCGCGGCTGCGAGCGTTCCGAACGAGCCGGCGTCCTCGGCGTCTGCCTCATCCGGCCCGGCGGGCACGGTCGCGCCGGCAGCGAGCGCCACGAGCGACAAACCACCGATCAAGCCAGGCGCCAAGCCGCCGCCGCCGAAGCCGACGAGCACGCCGGCCCCGAGCCACCCCTCGCCCAATCCCTTGGACTACAACTGATGCGCAAGCGCCTCGGCTTCGGCGTGGTGCTGCTGGCCACCGCGTTGGCGACGGGTCACAGCGCTTGCATCGCGCTGCTGTGCTACGAGGACGAATCCTGCGCCGAGGGCTCGGGGGGGGCCGCGGTGTCGTCCTCGGCGACAGGGATCGACGCCGCGGTCAACGCTTCTGCGACGGCGACTGGCGCGGGCGGGATGGGCGGCGAGGGCGGCGTGGGCTGCGGCGACACCGCGGCCGATCCGCAAAACTGCGGCGCCTGCGGCCACGACTGCTTCGCGGCCGAGTGCGTGGCCGGCGTCTGCGGGGTGAGCACGTTCGATCTGCAGCGGAACGACAACACGGCGTCGCTCGCGGCGGTCCACGTCCGGGGAGAGACGGTTCTGTTCACCGCGCCCGCGCCGCTCTGCTCCGGGGGGCCGTGCATTCATCGCGTCGCCGCGAGCTTCTCCGGCAACGCGCTGCAAGAGATCACGGTCCCCGATCAGCTCGGGATGTGGGGCCGGGACTCGACCCGCAGCTACTACGC
>CALKVR010000360.1 GCA_938004815.1 uncultured Polyangiaceae bacterium
CGACGAACACGACGCTCGGCAGCGCCGCCTCGAAGCCCGCGGCCCGCGCGGCGCTCGAGCCGGCCGCGACGACGGCGAGGCCGAGAGCGACGCCCGCGAACCGGCTCACGGGCTGGGCTCCAGCGCGACGCGGTACTTGGCGTGGCTGCCGCGGGGGATGATCTCCGTCGCCTTCGTCGAGCTCGGGTCGAGCGTCAGCCGCACGACGAGACACGCGGGCGACGTCCCGCGGAACGAAAGACCGCTGAACGGGGCGAGCACGTCGGCGTCGGTCGCGGGCGCGCTCCGCCGGGAGTGGACGCGGACCGACGCGCCCTCGCCCCCCTGCGTCGACAGCGCGACCGAGAGCACGGCGCCGCTCTCGCGAGGGTCGTCGTCGATGCGGTACCGGTAGAGGGCGGTCGAGTCGATCGCCGGACAGTAGACGTCGACGTCACCGACCCAGGCGAGCATCCCGCTCACGGTCTGATCGACGCCGATCGGGTGGGCGGCGGCCACGACGTCGTTGGGCTCGACCTCGAACGACGCGTCCCCCGCCGCGGCCCCGACCGTGAGCCGGTAGGCGTCGGAGACGTTCTCGTGCACGAACGGCGCCGTCGCGCCGCGCGCGTCCCGGTCTTGCATCACGGCAAAGTAGTACGCGCCGGCGTCGAGCTTCAGCGCCGGGATCTCCAGATCGAGCCCGGGGAGCCCCGAGCAGTACTGCCCGCGCGGCACCTTCTCTCCTCGCCCGAAGATCTGGAGGCACGTGGCGATGTTGGGCAGCGCGGTGAGGCGCACGGAGACGGGCCCGTCTTGCTGGGGGACGTCGACGAGGAAAAAGTCCAGGTCGCTCTGGGTGTCGGTGATTCGCTTGCCGAGGAGCGCCGAGACCGTGTGATCGAACGGAACGACGTTCGCCTCGTTGGCCGCGTTGTTCGGCTCTCGCTCGTCGCCGCCGAACTGCACCGGCCGATCCTGGAGCAGGTAGTGGGCGCCCAAGCCGACGGCCCCGAGCGGCAAGACGGCAAGGAACGCGGTGAGGCCGAACCGCGTACGCCGCAGCTTGCGCTCGTAGGCCTCGACCTCGTCGCGCGTCGCCACCGCCGGCGCGTCGGTCGCTTGGGCCGCGCCGTCGCTCCGCTCCATCCGGCGGATGGCGCCCGAGTCGAGCAAGGCCTCGACGCCCGACGTGCCGAGCTCGGACAGCTCGCCCACCACCGCCGCTTGCAGATCCTCGACGCGCTGGAACCGCTCCTTGGGGTCTTTCCTGAGCGCGCGCAGCACGATCTCGCTCATGCCGCGAGGCACGGCCGCGCTGAGCTCGTGGGGCGGCCGCGGCTCCTCGGTCAGGTGCTTGGCGAACACGCTCATCGGCGACGGACCGACGAACGGATGCTGGCCCGTGAGCGCGCGGTACATGAGCGCGCCGAGCGAGTAGATGTCGCTGCGCGGGTCGACCGGGTCGCCGCGCACTTGCTCGGGCGACATGAAATATGGCGTGCCCACGATGGCGCCCTGGCTCGTCAGCTCCGAGAGCTCCGAGCCCTCGCGCAACTTGGCGAGGCCGAAGTCGAGCACCTTGGCGAGGTCGGTGCCGTCTCGCGCCGGAAGGATCATCACGTTCTCGGGCTTGATATCGCGGTGGACTATGCCGAGCTGGTGGGCCTCGGCGAGCGAGTTGGCGACCTGGAGGACGATGCGGCCGACGCGGGTGGCGGGGAGCGCCGACTCGACCTTCAAGAGGCGACCGAGGTCGTCGCCGGTCACGAGCTCCATCACGAGGTAGGTCAGCCCCTGGCTCTCGGCGACGCCGAAGTCGAACACCTGCACCGTGTTCGGCGACGAGAGCTTGGACGCGGTGAGCGCCTCGGTCTTGAACCGGCGAACCACCTCTTGGTTGCGCGACAGCTCGCCGGCGAGGAGCTTCATCGCGAGGAGCTTGCCGATGCGGATGTGCTCGACCTTGTAGACGATGCCCATCCCACCGCGGCCGAGCAGCTCGACGATGCGGTAGCGGTCGGCGATCACCATGCCGATGAGCGGGTCGGCGCGATGCCCCGCGTCGCTGGCCTCGTCGACGACGAAGCCCGCTTGCGAGATCTTGATGCGGTCGAGGCTCGCGCCGAGCGCGGGGAGAGTTCGGGCCGCCACCAGCGAGGAGCGGCACCGGCTGCAGGCTCCGGTCTCGTCGACCTCGACGCCGGGGCCGCACTTGGGGCACTGGTTGCCACGCACCGTCGCGGGCATCGGCTCGGCGAGCTGGGTCGGGCGGTCGCCCACGCTGTCGCCGAGCTCGCGCCCGTCTCGGATCTGCGGGAGCGGCTGGGTTCGACCGGGGCCGATCTTCGGCGTCACGGTGGCTCCGGCGCACGAGGTGTCTGTGACTCGGCGATGATCGAGAACGACACGTCGATATCCGGGAGCGTCGCGCCCTCGTGGGCCACCGTCCCGACGGCGGTGCCGTACGCGCGAATCGCCGAGCCGCGCTGCGCCCCGAGATCGGAGCGGCCCTGCATCAGGCGCACGAGGCACGTCTTGTCGCCCGACGGCGCGGGCGGGGTCTTGCAAGCGGGCGACGAGACCTGGACGACCATCAGGGTAGCGGCGCCCTGCACGCGCGCCTCTACCACCTCACCCGAGATCGCCACCGGCTTGCCCTGGGCCGCCGCGGGGTCGTCGAGGAGCGCTCCGTAGCCGAGCGGGCTCTCTTTCATGAAGTCGGCCGCCGCCGTCTCGAGGCTCGTGACGCGCGTCACCCCGAAGCGCACGATGCGCGGCGCGCGGCCGGCCATGCGGGCGCGGACCTCGACCTGGGTGGTGCCCACCGAAGACACGTTCATCGTCTGGTTGAATGCCCCGTCCTTGGTGACACCGATCGAGCGACCCGCCACGACGATCTCGGCGCCAGGCAGGGTTTGGCCGGCGAGGACGAAGGTCGAGCGATCGGTGACGACGGCGCGCCCAGGCGCCGCCAGCGCCAGCGGCAAGATCGGCGCCGTCACCGCGACCGCGCCTTTCTCTTCGACCCCATCCGGCGGCGTGACGGTGAAGCTCACCTTTCGCGACAGCTGCGCCGCCGGATCGTTGCTCGTGCCGGTGATCTCCTTCGACACGTCGATGCTCTTGGCGGCCCGCCCGTCGCGCAGCGGTACGTCTTCGCCGTCGAGCGTCACCAGCGACCCCTCCATCGCGTCGACCACGATCTGGATGCTGGGCTTGTCCCCGTCGAGCGTGCCGAGCTCGGGGCGAATCCGGTAGGCGACTCGCACGGGCAGCGTCACCGACTCGTCGCGGCCCGACGCGGGCCGATCGATCGCGACCCGCACCGCCGTGTCGCCGATCGCGAGCGGCGCCGGCAGCTGGATCGAGGCCTTGCCACCCTGAACCGTGCCCTCGCCATCGCGGAGCTTGAGGACAGTACCGTCAGGACAGGCCTCGCACGTCAGATCGAGGATCTCGGCCCCGCCCTCACCCGCGCGCACCTGCGCGCGGATGGGCGGCGGGCTCGGCCAGAGGAGCGCGACCACGACCGCGGTCGCGGCGATCCCGATGGCGCCGCAGAGGATGTAGAGGCCGCGCCGCGAGCGCGCCGCCTGCTGCGCGGCGATACGCTTGATTTCCTTGGCGGGGACCTTCTCGAGGCGACGCTGACCGAGCGGGTGCTTGCCCCCGCGCCCCGAGTCGGGCGGTGCAGGCTTGCGCGCGTCGACCCGATCGCGACCGGCCCGCTCTAGCTCACGGCCCACGAGGTGCGGGCTGATCCGCATCGTCGCGCCCAGCTCCTCGAGCGGCGCGTAGCTCGGAGGCGGCTCCTCGTCGTCGATGGGCGTCTTTTGCACGCCGGGCCGCAGCGGCGCGATCCCGGGGCGGGCCACCCCGAGGAGGGTGCGCTGCTGGCTCTGGGACCCGGCCGCGGGCGCTTCGGGCAGACCGGCGAACGCAGGCACGTCGACCACGGTCGCGATGGCGCGGTCGGGGTCGGTGAGCGGATCGAACGAGCTCGCCTTACCGGCCGGGGTCCCGATCACCTGCGTGCGCGTGAACCCATCGGGCCCGGCGCTCGACGGGGGCGCGGCGGGAGCCGGCCCGAACGGGGCGGCCATGCCCATCAGCGTCTTCTGCGAGGGGGCCGCGCCCGAGGCGGGGCCGGCGACGACCGGCGCCATGCCACCCATGATCGTGCGCTGCGGAGGGCGCTGTGCGTCTCCCATGAGTGGAGCACCGCACCGGGGACAGGCGGGCCACGATGCCTGACCGTCGGCCACCGCGAGCCCGCATGTCGGGCAGTGGGCGGGGCGCTGAGCCATTCGGGCCGCATCTTACCAGATGGATAGGAAGGCACCGTCGTTGTGCTGGATGATGTCGGTGCCGCGCCTGCACGCCCCCCCGGCATCCCTCGCGTAGCGAAGGGGAGATCGTGGAAAGTTGGCCCGAGGACGCCGGGCTCGGTATGGCCGCCGAGAGGCATGGAGCTCACGTCGGTCACTCTCGACGAGGTTTTTGCGGCGGCTCAGGCCCGAGCGGCCTCGCTCGTCCCCGAAACCTCCGGCTACCTCGCGCTCGCTGTCGCCGACGCCAGCGCGAGGCTCCCGTTCACCATCGATGATCCGATGGTGATGCTGACGAGCGAGGGCACCGTCAAGGTGGCCCGCGGCTCGGAGGTGATCGCGCCCGACGAGTCGGCGGCCCGGATGCGAGGTCTGTTGGCTCGCCTGCTCGACTGCTCCGCCGGATCGATGCCTGCGCTCGCCGCCACCGCGCGCCCGCGCGCCGAGAGCCCGGATGGCGTCGACGGCTTCATCCGCGAGCTCGAAGCCGCGCTCGTCCCCGTCAACCGCGCCGCGGCACGCCGCGCGCTCGCGAGGCTCGCGCGAGAGACGGTCCGCGCCAAGGACTCGGGCCGGCTCCGCCGCCGCCGGCGCTCCGCCGCCGCTGCCGCTTCGGCGCCTCCGCCGGCGCCGCCCGCGCCGGCCACCGCCGCTCCGGTCCCGGCGTCTCGCGCCGC
>CALKVR010000361.1 GCA_938004815.1 uncultured Polyangiaceae bacterium
AGGCCTCGGTCGCCGGCGAGACACACGAGTACGAGACGATGTACCCGAGCATGGCGAAAGAGGCGCGCGACGAGGGTCACGACGACATCGCCGAATGGTTCGAGACGCTCGCCAAGGCCGAGAAGTCGCACGCCGGTCGCTTCAAGAAGGCGCTCGACTCGCTCGATTTCTGACCTGGTGCCGAGCCTGACGGCTCTCGGCGAGCTGTCGGGTTGGTCCCCGCCACTTCACCCCCCAAACCCCCCTCACTTCGTGAGGGGGGCTCGCGGTTTTGCATTCGACGCATGAGCAAGATTCCCCGCGCACCCGCTGCTCCGCCTGCCACCGGCCCGACCGATCCGCGTTACTACGACGAGCGCGATCTCGAGGCCGAGCTCAGGCGAACCTTTCAGATCTGTCACGAGTGCCGGATGTGCGTCGGCTACTGCGGCTCGTTCCCCGACCTGTTTCGTCGCGTCGACCGCGACATCGAATCGGGGCGCGCCGAGGGGGCCGAGCTGCTCGATGCCGCCGACTTCACCGCGATCGCCGACGAGTGTTGGCAGTGCAAGCTCTGCTTCGTCAAGTGTCCCTACACGAAAGACGACGGCGCCTACGAGCTGCTCGACTACCCGCGCCTGATGGCGCGCGAGAAGGCGGTGCGCGCCAAGCGCAACGGCGTGGCTTGGGTGGACCGCCTGCTCGGCGAGCCACACGTCGTCGGCGCGCTCGGCGGCGGGCCCGCCGCGGGCGTCACCAACCTCATCCACGCGAACCGCCTCGTCCGCAAGGCGCAGGAGCGCGTGACCGGCATCTCCAGCGAGTTTCCGATCCCCCCCATGGTCGCGCAGCCGTTTTCGGCCTGGCACAAGCAGCACGTCAAGGCCAAGCCCGACGCCCAGGATCACGCGAGCGAGTTCGAGCGGGCAGCGGACACCGTCGTGCTCTACGCCACGTGCTACGGCGAGCACAACGCGCCGAGCGTTCCCCGCGCCGCGGTCGCGGTCCTCGAGCACAACGGTTACCGCGTGCTGCGTCCGGGCCAGCTCGAGCCCCGCGACGAGCCGGTCGCACCCAGCTGCTGCGGTATGCCCAACCTCGACGGCGGCGACGTCGACGCGTTCATCGCGAAGATCCGCCGCGAGGTCGCGCTCCTCTACCCGCAGGTCGAGCGCGGCTGGAAAATCGCGGTCATCGGCCCGACCTGCAGCTACACGATGAAGAACGAGTGGCCCGAGTATCTGCCGACGCCCGAGGTGCGGGCGGTGGCGGCCGCTACCTACGACGTGATGCAGTTCCTGGTCGAGCTCGGCAAGCAGAAGCGCCTATCGCTCGAGTTCAAGAACGGCCTCGGCACCGTCGCGTACCACGCTGCCTGCCACCTCCGCGCGCAGAAGATCGGCTACCCGGGGCAGCGCGTCCTCGCCAAGGTGCCCGAGACCGATGTGCGCATGCTCGAAGAGTGCTCGGCGGTCGACGGTACTTGGGGCATGAAAGCGCGGCACTACGCCACCGGTCGCAAGTACGCGCAGAAGCTCGTCGGCGCGGCCGCCCTCTCCGAGCCCGACCTCCTGGTCACCGACTGCACGCTCTCGGCGTACCGCATCGCGCACGAGCGCGATCTCGCCGGCGCCGACGCGGTGCGCGTCGTCCACCCGATCGAGGCGCTCGCCGAGGCGTACGGGCTCGGCGAGGCCACCGGCGCCCGCGGCGTCGCACCCACCCCTTGAGAGACGATCCATGCAACCGGTTCAACGCGACGAGATCCTCGGCATCGGCGAGTACGAGAAGATCAGGCCCCACTTTCGTGCGCGCGTGATCGAAGAGAAAAAGGCGCGGCGCGTCGCCCTATCGAACATCATGTCGGCGGTCTTCGAGAACCACGACACGGCGCTGCTCCAGATCCAGGAGATGCTGCGAACCGAGCGCATCACGAAAGAGGAGAGCATCCTCCACGAGATCGAGACCTACAACGAGCTCGTCCCGGGGCCTGGCCAGCTCAAGCTCACGCTTTTCGTCGAGATCGCCGACGCCGAAGAGCGCGAGAAGATGCTGCGCCGCCTGGGCGGGCTCGAGGATCACGTGGCGCTCGAGGTCCGCGGCGAAAAGATCCCTGCCAAAGCAAAGGACCGCTCCGTCGACGGCTACGAGCGCACGACCGCGGTGCACTACTTCACGTTCGACCTCCCCGAGTCCGCCGTGGCCGCTCTGCGCGAGGGGGCGACCGCGGCGCTCCTCGTCACCCACCCCGAGCACGACGCACGGGCGCCTCTGGGGCCGGAGACGCTGCGGGCTCTGCGCGAGGATCTCGCGTGATCACGTACGAGCGTCCCGTCCGGTTCGAGGACGTGGACGCGGCGCGGATCGTCTTCTTCGGCCGCTATTTCTTCTACGCCCACGAGGCGATGGAGCACTTCTTCGCCGGTCTCGGCGGCGGCTACGCTCGCCTCATCCTCGAGCGCGGCGTCGGGCTCCCCGCGGTCGACGTGAGCGCCGAGTACCACGCGCCGGTGCGCTACGGCGACGTCCTGCACATCCAGACCACCACCGCGCGCCTGGGTAACCGGAGCGCGCAGCTTCGCTACCGGATGGTCGTGGCCGCCGATGGGGTCGAGGCCGTCACCGTGCTCCACACCGTCGTCACCACCGACCTCGCCGCGATGGAGTCGGTCGACATGCCGCCCGACGTTCGCGCGATCCTCGAGGCCCACCTCGAGCCGAGCCCGACCGAATAGGGGTCCGCAAACTGCTAGCATCCAGGCCGTGAGCGAGCCCACTGCAGAAGACATGAACGCGGTCGCCGAGCGCGCGATCGCCGAGGTACGAGACGGCATGCTGCTCGGCCTCGGGACGGGCCGCGCCGCCGACGCGTTCATCCGCCGGTTGGGGGCGGCCGTCGGCGGGGGCCTCCGCGTGAGCGGCGTCCCCACGTCGGAGCGGTCGGCGAAGCTGGCGCGCGACCTGGGGATCACGCTCCTCGGCCTCGCCGAGGCTCCTCGTCTCGACGTGGCGTTCGACGGCGCGGACGAGGTCGCGCCCGATCTCGCCCTCGTCAAGGGCAAGGGCGGCGCGATGCTTCGCGAACGTGTGGTCGCCGCTCTCGCGGAGCGGTTCGTCGTGCTCGTCACGCCGGACAAGCTCGTCTCGTCGCTCGGAGAGAAGTGCCCCCTCCCGGTCGAGGTCGTACCGTTCGCGCTCGAGCCGGTGCGCCGCCGCCTCTCGGCGTTCGGCGAGGTCGCGCTCCGCGCCGGCGCCGGGGAGCCCTACCGCACCGACAACGGCAACCCCGTGCTCGACGTCACGCCGTCGGAGGGCCGGTGGGCGTCGCCCGGGGAGGCCGATCGCGCGATTCGCGCGCTGCCCGGCGTCGTCGACACGGGCTTTTTCTTCGGGATGGCGACGCTCGTGCTCGTCGGTGAGGGCGGGCGGGCCCGCGAGCTCACGCCCCCTTGAGCGTGCGCGCGACCCACTCGCGATCGCGCGCTCGAGAGAGCGCGGTGTCGTGGGTGATGGTGCCGCGCGAAGCGAGCTTGACGAGGGCGGCGTCCATCGTCTGCATGCCTTGGCCCTTGCCCGCCTGGATGACGTTCGGGACCTGATGCGTCTTGCCGTCTCGGATGAGCGTGCCGAGGGCGCTCGAACCGATGAGCACCTCGTGCGCCGCGCAGCGCCCGCGCTCGTCGGCGGTGGGCAAGAGCTCTTGGGCGACGACGGCCGCGAGGCTGTCGGCCAAGAGGCTGCGGATCATCGGCTGCTCCTCGGCGCCAAAGGCGTTGACGAACCGGTCGATCGTCGCGTGCGCGCCGTTGGTGTGGAGCGTGCCGAACACGAGCACGCCGAAGCTCGCGAGGCGGAGGGCGAGCGACATCGTCTCGGCGCCGCGAAGCTCACCGACCAAGATGACGTCCGCGTCCTCACGCCCCGCGCTCTTCATGGCCGTCGCGAAGTCGGGCACGTGTTTGCCGACCTCCCGCTGCGTGATGCGGCACGAGATCGGCTCGTGAACGAACTCGATAGGGTCCTCGATCGTGAGCACGTGCCCCCGCCGCGTCTGATTGATGTGCCGGATCATGGCGGCGAGGGTGGTGCTCTTGCCCGACCCCGTCGGCCCGGTCACGAGGCAGAGGCCGCTCGGCTTGTCGGCGATGTGGCGCAGCACCTCGGGCGCCTTGAGGTCCTCGAGGGTCATGACCTCGGGGGGGATCTGACGAAAGACGGCGCCGAGGCCGGTGGTCTTGTGAAAGTAGCTGGCGCGAAATCGCGCCTTTTTGCCGTGGGCCCAGGCGAAGTCGAGGTCGAGCTCGCGCGCGAAGCGCTCTCTGGCCTCGCGATCGAGCAGCTCGAGGAGCCACCCCTCGACCTCGTCCTTGGCGGCGTCGGTGCTGCGGACCGGCACGAGCTCGCCCCGAACGCGGATCATCGGCGGCTTTCCGACCGAGATGTGCAGATCGCTGGCCTTGCGGGCCAGCATCGCGTCGAACAGCCCGTCCATTCGCATCGGCATGGCTCAGGACCCCTTGCGCGACAGCAGCGCGCCGGCGCGGTTCCAGAGGTTTCCCAGGGTCGACTCCTCTGCCGACTCTTCTGGGGCCGGCGCCGCGACATCGACCCGCGCGAGCTCGGAGGCGCCGTCCGCCTGCTCGAGCAGGTCTTGCGCCGTCTCGGCGTCGATCGTGCCGTCGTCGCGGAGCCGCTTGATCGAGTCTTCGAGCCGCACGATGCCGAGCGCTTTGCCCCGCTGCATGAGGCTCGGGAGCTGGAACGTCTTGTCCTCACGGATGAGGTTCCAGAGCGCGACCGAGCCGGGCAGGATCTCGAGCGCCGCAGCGCGACCTTGGCCATCGGCGCGCACCACGAGCCGCTGCCCGAGGACGAGGCGCAGGCCGCCGGCGAGCGTCGTGCGCACCTGAGGCTGCTCGGCCGAGGGAAAGACGTCGATGATCCGCTCGATCGCGCGGCGCGCGTTGGGCGCGTTCATCGTCGCGAGCACGAGGTGCCCCGTCTCGCTGGCGGCGAGGGCCATGCGCACCGTCTCGACGTCGCGCAGCTCGCCCACCACCACCACGTCGGGGTCCTGGCGGAGCGCGCCCTCGAGCGCGCGGTGAAAGCTCTGTGCGTGCGCGCCGACCTCGCGCTGGCTCACGACGGCGGTCTTGGAGGGGATGGGGACCTCGACCGGGTCCTCGACCACGATGATGTGCACCGGGCGCGTCTGGTTGACGAAGTCGACGAGCGCAGCCAGCGTCGTCGTCTTGCCGTGGCCGGCCGGGCCGACCACGAGGACGAGCCCTTGC
>CALKVR010000362.1 GCA_938004815.1 uncultured Polyangiaceae bacterium
CCGCTCACCGGCGGTCAGCGTCGACTTGCGGGGGCGGTGGTTGATCCGCTCGAGCATCCCCAAGCTGCAGGCGTAGCGCTTGGCGAGCGAGGCGAGCGTCTCGCCCTGTTCGACGGTGTGGATCACGCGCGCGCGGCCGTTCTTGGCCTCGAAGTGATCGAAGAACTCGGTCGTCCCCACGACGAGCACCTTGGTCTTGTCGGCCGGTTGGGTGCGCACGTCGGCGAGATCGCGTTTTTCGTCGACGAACGCCTGGAGGATCATCTTGCCGTGGAGCCGAGCGTCGCGGTCGACGTTGTTCCAGCGGCAGAGCTCCTCGACCGTTACCCCGAGCACGCGGGCGACGGCGTCGATGCGATCACCCCAGACGACCTCGTAGAAGACGCGCTTCTTGCCCGGGTACGCCGCCGCGCGGCCGGGAACGACGGCGACCGGCTGCTCGGCGCTCGTGGGCTCGGTGGGCTGACGCGGCAAGAGGAGAACGGTGCCGGGGCGCGGCGGGACCGTGTCGGTGAACCCGTTGAGCGATCGCAGCTTGCTCTCGGTGGTGCCGGTGGCGAGCGCCAGGTGCTCGAGCGTCTCGCCCCACCGCAGCGTGTGCTTCACCGCGCCGGGCGGCGGCGACTCGACCGGCGGGGGCGGCGGCGCCTTGGCGCGCGTCGCGGCGGCAGCCTTGTCCGGAGCGCGCGCGGGCTCGGCGTCGCCCTTGGCCGAATCGGCGGTGGGCGACTTCTTCTCGGCCCCGAACGGCTCGGGCGCGTCGGGCTGCACGCCGTCGCAGCCGAACACCTGCTTGTTCCTGGCGACGAACGCGAGAGCGACGATCTTGGGAACGTAGAGCGCGGTCTCGTAGGGCACGCCGGCCTCGAGCTGTGAGAGCTCCCAGAAGTCGTTCGTGTTGTACTTGCGCACGGCGGTGAGCAGAGCGCCGTGCCCCATGTTGTAGGCGGCGAGGGCTAGCTCCCAGCTGCCGAACCGAGCGTGGAGATCGTGCAGGTACTTGAGGCCGGCGGCGGTGCTGCGCTCGGGATCGAGGCGCTCGTCGACCCAGCGATCCATGCGAAGCCCGTACGCGGCGCCGGCCTTGGGCATGAACTGCCAGAGCCCGGCCGCGCCCGCGGGCGAGATGATCTTCGGGTTCATGCCGCTCTCGACGAGCGCGACCCAGACCAGGTCTTCGGGGACGCCGCGCGCCTTGGCCGCCGCGCGGATCTCGGTCTCGTAGCGACCGCTGCGCTTCACGAGCGCGGCCGCGAAGCTACGGCCCTTGGGGTTGTTCTTGAAGTAGTCGAGGTACTTCACCAGCCGGGCGTCCCACCGGAACGGGATGTCGGGCTTGGCGAGCGAGGCCATCCATTTCAGATCGCTCGGCGCGTCCGAGCTCGCGAGCGGCTCGGAGGTGACCGGCAACCCGTTCGAAAAGACGCGGACCTCGGGCGCGGCCGACGACGAGGGCCCGTCGGCCCCGGCCAGCTCGGGAAACAACACGTCGTCGACCTCACGCAGCTCCGGGGCGCCCGCGGCGGCGGCAGGCTCGTCGGACACGGGCTGCCCCGCGACGCTGGCGCGCAGCCCGGCGTTCGCCGGGGCGGCCTCGGAGCCCGCCTTGCGCGGAGCCTTCTTGGAGACCGAGGTCTTGGCCGGCTTCTTCGCGGGTGACTTGCCGCGAGCCTTCTTCGCCGGCCCCTTTTGCTGGGCCACCTGCTTGCCGCCGGCTGCGCTCGCATCGCTCGGAGAAGCGATGACGAGGAGCGCGGCGAGGGCCGTGATGAGCGCGGCTCTCATGCCCGGTCGTGTACGTCGGGGGCCGAGGGGGGTCAACAAAGGGGCCGTTTCCGGGATACTAGGGCGAAAGCGGATGTTCTAGGCTCGGACACGGAGGCGCTGCCTTGAAAGCTTGGTCTTCGTCCGCCGTGCTCGTCCTGGTGATCGTCGTAGCAGCCCTGGGGGCGTCGTGCTCGGCGAGCAACGATCCCCCCCCCGATGATGGCGGCGGCGGCGCCGCGTCGAGCAGCAGCCAGGGCAGTCAAGCGAGCGGCATGGGCGGCGGTTTCGGTGAAGGCGGCGGGGTTCCGCAGGGCCAGGTCATCGTCATCGAGCCGGCCACGTTCACGCTGGACGTCGACGCGTCGAACATCGTGCCCCAGCCGATCACCGCGAAGATCCTGGGCCAAGACGTGACGAACCTCGTCACCTGGTCGTTCGAGAAGCCCTACATCGGCGACGTCTCGAACGGCGCGTTCGTCCCGACCGGCGACGCCGGCGGCGTCGGCAAGATCACCGCCGTCCTCGGCACCAGCTACGGCGAGGCCCAGGCTACGGTCTACGTCACCAAGGTCGTGGGCGCCGCGTCGATCGACCCCACCGTCAAGGCCGCGCTCGATAGCCCGACCGGCCCCGCCGACGCGGCGATGGACTGGATGTACCCGTACGACGACACGGTATACCCGCTCGACGTGCTCGGCCCCGAGCTGATGTGGAACGGCACGAGCGCGGGCGACGTCTACAAGCTCCGCATCACCGAAAAGTACGTCGACTACACCGAGTACTTCACGGCGAACCCGCCTGCGCGACACCTGATGCCCGAGGACGACTGGACGAACATCACCCGCTCGGGCACCGGCGCCCAGAGCGACCCGCTCGTCGTCACGCTCGGCCGCTACTCCGGCGGCACCGCGTACCAGCCGCACGAGCGCACGTGGAAGGTCGCGCAGGGCAAGCTCAAGGGCGTCGTCTACTACTGGGAGCTGCCCGAGAGCGGCATCGGCAACGGCCGCGTGCTCAAGATCAAACCGAGCTCGCTCACCCCGACGGAGTTCTACCAACCGGGCGGGTGCTGGGGGTGCCACACCGTCAGCCGCGACGGCCGCAAGATGATGGCGACGCTCGACACGGGCCTCCCATTTCCCCAGTTCACGATCGATCTCACGACCGATCCTGCGACGCTCGGCAGCATCCAACCGAGCGCGCAGATCGGCGGCACGTTCGGCGCGTTCAACGACAAGGGCGACCGGCTCATCTTGAGCAACGACGACTCGGGCGGAACCAGCAAGCTTCTCACGATCGTCGACGCCAACACCGGCGCCGCGCTCGCCGGCAACGTGATGGGCACCGGCTGCGGCGAGCCCGCGTGGTCGCCCGACGGAAAAAAGCTCGCGGCCATCTGCGGCCTCGGCGCGGGCGGGTGGGTCTTCGACGTCTCCACGGGTCACCTCGCGGTCGCGGATGTCGCGGCCGACGGCTTCACCGTCACGAACACGCAGACGATCGTCCCGCAGGCCGGCGCTCCCGGCCGGCCCGCCTACCCGAGCTTCGCGCCTGGCTCCGAGCTCATCGCGTACGGGCGCCCCACGATGGGCTCGCGCTCGACCGGCGACGGGACGCTCTGGCTCACCGACACGACCGGCACGACGGTGAAGGAGCTCGTCACCGCGACCCAGGGCGACAACAAGAGCTTCAACCCCGTGTTCGCGCCGCTCCGGGCCGGCGGCTATTTCTGGCTCGTGTACATCTCGCGCCGCGACTACGGAAACAGGCTC
>CALKVR010000363.1 GCA_938004815.1 uncultured Polyangiaceae bacterium
GCCGACGCCGTACGATCCGCTCGAGTGGGCCAAGAAGCCGCTCGCCGAGCGCGGGCGCATGGCGTGCGAGGCGTGGGCAATCCAGGGCTACGGCACGCCGCCCGCCGTCTTCGTCGTCTACCTCCTCAAGATCGCGCTCTACATCGGAGGCTGGGTCGGGTTCTGCGCGGCGTCGGGGTTTCGCGTCGCCGACATCGCCTCGTGGTGGCTCGAGCCCCTCGCGTTCCAGAAGGCGATCCTGTGGAGCATGCTCTTCGAGGGGCTCGGCCTCGGCTGCGGGAGCGGCCCGCTGACCGGCCGCTACGCGCCGCCGTTCGGCGGGTTTCTCTACTTCCTGCGGCCGGGCACCACCAAGCTGCCCTTCTTTCGCGGCGCGCCCATCATCGGCGGCGCCACGCGCACCTGGCTCGACGTCGCGCTCTACGCCGCAACCATCGGCCTCCTCGGGCGCGCGCTCATCGCGCCCGCCCTCGATCCCTGGCACGCGATCCCGATCGTCTGGTGCGCGCTCGCCCTCGGCACCTGTGATCGCACGACGTTCCTCGCGTTCCGCGGCGAGCACTATTGGACGACGATCGTCTGCTTCGCGTTCGCGTCCCACTGGATCGCGGGCGCCAAAGCGGTGCAGCTCGCGCTCTGGTTCTGGGCCGGCGTCTCGAAGCTCAACCACCATTTCCCGACCGTCGTCTGCGTGATGACGTCGAATGGCCCGCTCTCGCGCTGGGCGCCGTTGCGCAAGGCGATGTACCGTGGCTACCCCCGAGACCTGCGCCCCTCGCGTCTCGCGGTCACGATGGGCCACTTGGGGACGCTCCTCGAGCTTGGCACACCGCTCGTGCTCGCGTTCGCTCCCGGCGGCTGGTCGCTCCTCCTCGGCATGGCGCTCATGCTCGCGCTCCACGGGTACATCACCAGCAACGTCCCGATGGGCGTGCCGCTCGAATGGAACGTGATGGTCGTCTACGGCGCGTTCGCCCTCTTCTGGGCGCATCCCGACGTTACCGTCCTCGACATCGCGCCCCTGCCGGTCGCGGCGTTCCTGGCCGTCATGCTCGTCGCGGTGCCGCTGATCGGCAACCTCAAGCCGGGCGCGGTCTCGTTTCTCTGCGCCATGCGGTACTACGCCGGCAACTGGGCCTACGGCGTGTGGCTGTTCCGCGGCGACAGCTATCGCAAGCTCGACAGGCTGACAAAGTCGTCGCCCTGGGTCTACGACCAGCTCGACCGCTTCTACGATCGGGGCACGGCGGTGGGCCTCGTGGGCAAGGTCCTCGCGTTCCGGATGATGCACCTCCACGGCCGCGCCCTGCCCGTGCTCGTCCCGAAGGCGGTCGACCGATTCGAGGACTACGAGTACCTCGACGGAGAGATCGTGTGCGGCATGGTGCTCGGGTGGAACTTCGGGGACGGCCACCTGCACGACGAGAAGCTCGTCGAGAACGTGCAGGGGCAATGCTGCTTCGAGCCGGGCGAGCTCCGCTGCATCTTCGTCGAAGCACAACCGCTCTTCGGGCGGACCATGAGCTGGCGCATCCACGACGCCGCCACCGGGCGCGTCGCCGCCGGCGAGCTCGATGTCGCCGAGATGCGCGAGCGGCAGCCGTGGGAGGCGATCACGGCAGGATCGCGTGGCCCGTGAACGTGTCGCGCAGGGTGACGGCCGGGTTGTAGAGGCGGATGCAGGCACCGACCGCGCGCGTCAGCGAGTACGTCCAGGTCATGTCGGCGAGCACGTTCACGCCGTCGTACGTCGGGTCGAAGATCGCCGCCCACTCCCGCTTCTGGAAGACGCGCACGAGCGCGCCGTCGGTCAACTCGAGCCGAACCCCATGCGTCGCGAGATCCTCGCTCGCGTACGCTTGCACCTCTCGGACGCGACGCATATCGACGGCGCGCCGCCCGATGCGGAGCGCGCCATTCGCCGCAGCCGCGACCGTGCCCCAGCGCGTCCAGGCCATGAACCCGGCGGCAGCGTCGATCCAAGCGATCCGCCAGCTCGTCGCGAACATGACGTCCCAGCCGCCTACCGCTGCCGGTTGCCGCTCTCCGCGGTAGCCGCCCCGACCGGGCTTGCCGAGCCGGAGGCGCAGCTCGTCGGAGGCGGCGCGCGAGACCCAAGCATCGGCGAGCAGGCGGACGCAGCTATGCCGCCCCGCGACCGCGAACGTCCCCACGCGATCACAATCCCTCGGCCCGCCGAAGCCTCCGAGCGCAAGAAACAGCTCCTCGTCGTTCCGGGGCTCCGCAGCCTTCACCAAGGCCGCGTAGCCGTCGGCGTCGACCTCCGGGATCGAACGCATAGCGGCTCCTCGCCCGGATCATGGGGACCCGACACACCGACGGCAACCCCTCGCGGCTCCCGTCAGTCTCGCAGGCGCTTCGCCAGGATGACGCTGCGGTAGTTCACGCCATCCCACTGCACGGCTTCTACCTGGGCGTATCCGCGCCGGCGGTAGAGCGCGATGAGCTCGTGCGCCGTCTCGGCGGTGTCGCAGGCGATGGTGTGGGCGCCCATCTCGACGGCGCGCTCCTCGACCAAGTCGAGGAGCCTCCGTCCGATGCCGCAGCCCTTGTGGTCGGGGTGAACCCCGAACTGACCGAAGATGACGACGCGAGGATCGCGGTAGGTTTTCGTCGTCGATTCGTCATCGAGCGTCGCGCCCATTCGCAGAGTGATCGTCGCCACCATCCGGTCGCCCCTCGTCACGACGAAGCACTCTCCCTCGCCCGCACGCTTCTCGGTGTGCTCGATGGATTGGTGCGACGCATAGAAATGCATCCCGGCCGCCGCGAGCGGCGCATAAGCGAGGTGCAGCAGCGCGGTCATCTCGGCGAACGAGTCAGCCGCCGCAAGCCGCCGAAACACGAGCCCATCCACGTGCCCTATCCCGCCAGCTCTCGGACCAGCCGCTCGACGTGACCGACGTGTGCGACGAGGCCGTGGTCGCCGTCGGCGATCTCTTCGTAGCGCGAGCCACCGGCGAGCCCTCCCCCATCTGCCCACGCATCCCACCGCTCGCGCACCAAACTGACCGGAATGGTCTCGTCGCGCCGGCCCATGAGCACGACCACCCGCTGCTTCGGCGGCGCGCGGTCGACGTCGACCCGGGCCATCTCCTGAAAGAAGGCTCGGTGAACCGCCAGTTCGCGGCGCTCGGCGAAATGGTGGAAAGGCACCGGCCCGTCGCCGGGAGGCAAACGCGCGGCCCACCGCTCGGCGAACCCCAGCGCCGGTGCGAGCAACAAGAGCGGGGCCCCGACTCCGCGCATCGCGAGGCCGAGCGCGACGAGCGAGCCCAGCGAGCTTCCGAGCACCACGTCCGGCGGATGGGCATGCGCAGCAGCCTCGGCGCGGGCCAGCATCGCGCCATAGCTCAGCTCTGCGAAGCTCGGCTGGTTCAGGTCGGGCGCGACCACCGTGAAGGCCGGCTCGAGCGCCGATCGCAGCGCCTGCACCTTGGCAGCGCCGGGGCTGGAGGCGAACCCGTGGAGATAGAGGAGCGTCGGCATGGTCGCGCGGAGACAGATGATCTCTCCGAACCGACCGGGATGGAGCGTAAATAGATGGCCGATGCCGCGCGCGAAAGAACTGCGACAGGACGCCCGCCGCTGCGATCATTGCTCGCGAGAGCTGCCTGCCTCACGGCCGTACTACCGGTTCGCCTTGGCCATCCAGGGCGAGCTCGACGTCCTCGCGACGGGGGACGCGACCGCCGACGATCCCCACACGATCATCGCCTCGGCCCACGACGTCAGCGCCGAGGACGCCGAGGCCGAGGTCCACTGGGAAAAGGCAGGCGTCCTCTGCGGGGCTTGCCGTCGCGAGCTCCTCGGATGGCTCGGTGAGGGCTGGCATCACTGAGAACGTCGCTAGCGAGCCGGCCTGTTACCATGGCGCGCCCATGCCTCGACCGGCCGCGACCGTCTTTGCCTCCCTCGGCACCACGATCTTCGAGAGCATGTCGCGCCTCGCCGAGCAGCATCGGGCGATCAACCTCGGGCAGGGCTTTCCCGACGAGGGCGGCCCCGCCGAGCTGATCGCAGAAGCGAGCGCGTACCTCTCGACCGGAAACAACCAGTACCCGCCCATGGCGGGCCTGCCCGCGTTGCGTGAAGCGATCGCACGGCACGAGCGCAGGCAGTACGGGCTCGAGCGCGACCCCAAGACCGAGGTCCTCGTCACGTCCGGCGCGACCGAAGCGCTGGCGGCGGCGCTCCTCGGCCTGGTGTCACCCGGCGACGAGGTGATCGTCTTCGAGCCGCTCTACGACTCCTACGTCCCGATCATCCGCCGCGCCGGCGCCACGCCCGTGCCCATCCGGCTCCACGCCCCCGACTTCAGCTTGGACGAGGCCGCCCTCTCGGCCGCGGTGTCCGCGAAGACGCGCGCGATCCTGGTGAACGATCCGCAGAACCCCGCGGCCAAGGTCTTCACGCGCGCCGAGCTGGGCGCGATCACGCGCGCGGCCGCGCAGGCCGACGCCGTGATCATTTGCGATGAGGTCTACGAGCACCTCGTGTTCGATGGGCTCGAGCACGTGCCCATCGCGACCCTCGACGGCGCTCGGGAACGAACCATCAAGATCGGATCGGCCGGCAAGATCTTCTCGATGACCGGCTGGAAGGTCGGCTGGCTCACCGGCCCTGCCGAGCTCGTCTCGGTGATCGCTCGCGCGCACCAGTACCTTACGTTCACCACCCCACCGAACCTCCAAGCGGCGGTCGCGTGGGGCCTCGACAACGCCCGCGCCTGGGTCGACGGTCTCACCCGCACATTGCAAGAGAAGCGCGACCACTTCGGCGCCGGTCTCGAGCGGATCGGGATGCGCGTCCTACCCGCCCGCGGCACCTACTTCCTCAACGTCGACGTCGGCCGCACCGAGTGGGCGGGCAAAGACGCGGCGTTCTGCCGGCACCTCACCGAGCGACGCGGTGTCGCCGCCATCCCCCTCAGCGCGTTCTACGTCCGGGACGCGCCCGGCGACGTGGTTCGCTTCTGCTTCGCCAAGCGCATCGAGGTGCTCGACGGCGCGCTCGAGCGGTTGAGCAAGGCCTGACGACGCGCGCCGTTTGATTCCAGCGGGCGCGCACGATGCTGGCACGCGCAATGCTAACAGTCGCGACATGATTGTCCGATGGCTCCGGTCCGCGACGCACCTACGACAGCCACGCCTGGCCGTGGCTCAGCTGTGCCAATCATCACGCCTGGCCGCGCTCGTCGTCGTCGTCCCTGCGCTCGCATCGTCCGTCACCGGGTGCCCCGACACCTGCGAGACGTTGGGCGACTCGCCGGCCGCAGACGCGACACCCACGGTCGTGCGCATCGTCAACGCGGGCACGACGCCCATCTATCTCGAGCCAGAGGCTCCGTGCAGCGAGGCGCCGTTCAAGCTCGTCATCTCGGACGACAGCGGCCCCCTCGACACCGACGAGTACTTCTGCGGTGGCGACAACACGTGCGCAGCCCAGCAGGCCTCCGACTTCGGTGGACAGTGTGAGGCCTGCCCCGTGCCGCCCGTGCGGGTGATCCCTGCGGGCGGCACGTTCGAGACGACGTGGGACGGGATGCACTTCGTCGCGCAGACCATCCCCACATCGTGCGTCTCCGACGGCGCGGGCACGGTCGACTGCGTCGACCGCCGCGCGCTCGGGGCCGGCGCCTATCAACTCAGCGTTCGCGCGTTCCAGAGTTGCCAAGACGACGGCCAGCCATGCGCGTGCCCGATGCTCGACGCCGACGGGACGTGCGCCCTGAGCACCGTAAACGCGGACCAGGCCGGCGCCGCGCTGAGTGGCGAAGTGCTCCGCGACGTGGCCTTCGACCTCCCCGGCAGCGGGGTCATCACGGTGACGTTCGACGGCAACTGAGCTCACCGCGCGAGAGGCGGCGCACATGGCGTCGAGCTCTTCACGAGCTCGCCGTCTCCGTCCCAAATGACCGGCCCCTTCAGCCCGCTCTCCGTTCGCTTACCGGTGGCGCTCCCGAACACATGGAGCGGTCGGCGAAGCCCGACGCGCCTGCGGCGAAACCTCACCGCACCCGATGAGTAGGAACCACCCAACAGCCCACGGGCGGCAGCGCGAATTGTGAATTCTCAATCGCCTGTCGCCTGTTGGGTATTTCTCAGCCTGGAGGCTCAGGCCCAGACGACCTTGTCCTTCTTGCCGTACCAGTCCTCGGCCTTCTTCGCGTACTTGTCCTCGATGACGGCGCGCTTGACCTTCAACGTCGGCGTGAGCGTTCCATTTTCGATCGTCCACGGGTCCTTGGTCACGGCGATGAGCTCGAGCTGCTCGTGCTGGTCGAGCTCGGCGTTGATGCGCTCGAGGTGCTCGCGCAGCGCGCGCGCGATCTCGTCTTTGCCCTCGCCGGTCTCGACCGACTTGCGCGCGGCCTCGGACAAGACCGCCACCGCGTAAGGCTGCGGCATGCCGTTGCCCTGCACGCAGGCGAGCTCGAGCGCCTCATTGGTGAGGAGCTTGTTCTCGATCGGCGCGGGGGCGACGTACTTGCCCTTGCTGGTCTTGAAGAGCTCTTTGACGCGGCCGGTGAGCTTCAAGAAGCCGTCGGCATCGACGACGCCGCGATCACCGGTCTTGAGGAAGCCGTCCTCGGTGATGACCTCGGCGGTGAGGTCGGGCGCCTTGAAGTAGCCGAGCATCGTGCACGGGCTCTTCACCAGGATCTCGCCCTCTTCACTCAGCTTGGTGGTGACGCCGGGGTTCGACGGGCCGACCGTCCCGACCTTGGTCAAGCCCTGGCGGTTGACGTGCGAGTAGCAGAAGTTCTCGCTCATCCCGTAGCCCTCGAGGAGCTCGAGGCCGAGCGAGCGATACCAGGAGAGGAGCTCGGGGGGGATCGGCGCCGAGCCCGTGGCGGCGAGCCGCACGTGATCGAGGCCGAGGCCGTTCAGCACCTTCTTCCCGATGATGCCGCGCACGAACGGGATCTTGAGGAGCAGGCTGAGGCGCTTCTCGGGCATCTTCTGCAGGACGCCCTGGTAGAACTTGAGCCACAGGCGCGGCACGCTCGCGAAGATCGTCGGGCGCGCCCGCCGCAGATCTTGCACGAAGGTGTCGAGGCTCTCGGCGAAGAAGACCTGGAAGCCCTGCGTGAACGTGGTCGTCTCGACGAGGGTGCGCTCGAAGGCGTGCGCCAGCGGCAGGTACGAGAGCATCCGGTCCTCGGGGGTGGCCTGGATGAGCTCCATGATCTGCATCGACGCGCACATCGTCTGGAAGCTGTGCATGACGCCCTTGGGCACACCCGTCGTGCCCGAGGTGTAGAGGATCGTCGCCATGTCGTCGGGGTCGCGCGTCGGCGAGCCGATCGATGGCTCGGTCTTCTTTACGATGTCGTCCCAGTGCGGGTGGTCGCCCTTCATCTTCGTGGGGGCGAGCGGCATGATGATCCGCGGTAGCGAGTCGGGGATGCCGGGCTCCATGTCGGCGAAGCCGTCGAGCTTGCCGACGAAGATGAGCTTGGACTCGGAGTGGTCGAGGATCTGCCGGATCGTCTGCGGCGTGAGGATCGGGTAGAGCGGCACGCTCACGTGCCCGGCCATCCAGATCGCGATGTCGGCGAGGAACCACCAGGCCGTGTTCTTGGAGAAAAGCGCGATCTGGCTCTTGGACGGCAGATCGAGCGACTTCAAGTGGGTCGCCATCCGGCGCGCCTCGTCGAGCGCCTCGGCGAAGGTGTACTCCTTCAGCTTGCCCCCGCCGAGCGGCTGCGTGAGCCACAGGCGATCGCCCATCTTCTTTTCGAACGCGTAGAGGTGATCGAGCTGTGTCTGTTCGGCCATCGGCCGTATGTTTCGCGCTGCGGCCCGTGCGTCAACCCACGCCGGACCGAAGCGTCGGCTCGATGCTTCGTCGGCCGTGGGGGGTCGGCGCTTCGGGGGGTCAGCGCTTCGGGGCGTGCCGGCCGAGCTTCCGTTGCAAGGAGCGGCGGTGCATCCCGAGGCGGCGGGCGGCGTGCGAGACGTTGCCGCCCGAGTCGTCGAGCACCCGCTGAATGTACTCCCACTCGACGCGCTCGAGGCTCGGGATGGTCTCGGGCGCGTCCGGGATCTTCACCCCGAGGAGCGCCCGCTCGCAGGCGGCCGCGTCCGTCGGCTTGGTCAGGTAGTCGACGGCCCCGGCCCGCATGGCCGCGACCGCGTTCGTGATCGTACCGTAGCCGGTGAGCACCACGACCCGCGTCCCGTCGTCGATCGCGCGAAGGCGCTCGACCAGCTCGATGCCGCTCGGCCCCGGCATGCGCACGTCGACGATCGCGTACTCGAGCTCGACGCGCCTCGCCGCCGCCTCGCCCTCGACCGCGTCGGCGGCGAGCGTGACCGCGAACCCTCGCTTGGCGAGCGCGGAGCCGAGGGCCTCGCGAAATGCCTTGTCGTCGTCCACGACGAGGACCGTCGGTGCCGGGTCGACCTCGGTCATGCGGAGACCGGAGCTCCGAGCCCGCCGAACACCATGAGCACGCGCGTCCCCGTCGCCTCGCCGCGCTCGATCTCGAGCCGGCCGCCGGCGTGACCGAGGAGCGTGCGCACCACATAGAGGCCGAGGCCCATGCCCTCACCCACGCCCTTGGTCGTGAAGAAAGGCTCGCCGACGCGCGGCATGTCGGCCTCGGCGATCCCGGGACCGGAGTCCTCGACGCTGACGAAGAGCGCGCCATCGCGCACGCCCGCCTCGACGACGATCGGCGCGCTCTTGCCGGCGGCCTGTTGGGCGTGGCGGGCGTTGTCGAGCAGGACGAAGAGGGCGGCCTCGACGTCGGCGTGACCGAGAGGAACCACCCCGCTACCAGCGCTCCGAAGCTCGAGCGTGACGTCGGGGTTCGCGGCGCGCCACGCCGCTATCGCAGCGGGGACGCTGGTCGATAGATCCGCGTCACCGATTTGGGCTTGCTGGGCCCCCGGCCGCATGCGCTCGAGCACGGCCCGGCAGCGCGCGACCTGCTCGACGACGGCGCGGGCCTGGCGCGCGACCTCGGGATCGGGCGACGCCGCGAGCTCGCCGGCCACGACCGCGATTGTGCCTAGCGGCGTGCCGAGCTCGTGGGCCGTGCCGGCAGCGAGCGTGCCCAGGGCCGCGAACTTCATCGACGCCTGGGCGCGATCGGACAGCTCGGCGAGCTGAGCCTCTCGCTCTTGAAGCGTGCGCCGCACGCGCGTCACGAAGATCGCGACCAGGCCGGCGCCCAGCGCGAACGCGACCCACATGCCGTAGAGGTGACTGGTGAAGTCGGCGCCCGGCACGTGGCACGAAGCGCTGCCGGGCACGAAGAAGAGCGCGCCGAAGGTGAGCGCGGCGAGGCCCGCGATGAAGAAGGTCGCCCCGACCGGCAGCATCGACGCCGCGAGCGCGACGTACACGAGGAGGATCGCGCTGAACGGGTTGGCGGCGCCGCCGGATGCTCCCAGCACCGCGCCGATGGCGAGGACGTCCAGCACCACGTGCGCGACCACGAGAGACGGACGCACGCTCGCCTCACGCTCGCGACGAAACGGCGGGACGAAATTGGCGACCGCGAGCACGAGGAGCGCCGGGATCGCGACCGGATACGAGACGGGGAGGCCGAGGAAGTGCTCGCTCGCGGGGAGAGCCGCCGCCAAAATGGCGACGATCACCCAGCGGAGGCCGACGAGCCAACGAACGAGCGAGCCGGTGAGGCCCTTGCCCTCGACGGAGACCGGAAGCGAAGCCATCGATACCGTCATGCTACTCGACGAACACGTCGAACTCGATCGAGTCCCTTGCCCCACCGGCCTCGGCGTCGAGCGCGAGCTCCCAGTCGCCCGGCATCTCCACCTCGAGCCCATCGATCGCGTAGCGGCCGTCGCCGATCTCTTCGGCTCGAAGCGCCGCGGAGGTGTGCGTGTGCGAAGGCATCTTGGCCTCGACCCAGACGTAGGCGCCGGTGACGGGCGCGCCGTCGCGCGTGATCGTCAGGGTCGCGTCGATGACGCCGACGGGCACGGCCTGGTCGAGATCGAGGTGGAAAGCGAACACGCCGGCCTCGCCGACGTCGTCGCGGGGCGGCGGGCTGACCGGGTCGGCATCGCCGCAGGCGGCGAGGACGACGGCACAGAGGAGGGTGAACGGCTTCATCGGCATTTCAATCCAGCATCGCGAACCGCGCCGCGACCGAAGCGCTGAGGGATGCTTCCTCCTGAGATCCAAAACCGTCGACCGGCAAGGGTGACCGCACCTGCGCCAGCAGCGAGAACCGGCGCCCGAACGGGAACGCCGAAAAGACACCCAGCTCGGTGCGCCGGCGCGCGGGCTCGGCGTCACGCTCGGGCGAGGTCAGCGGGGCGCCCTCGGCCTCATGGGTGACGCCGACGCCCAGCGACCCCCACGGAAAGCTGGGCCCCACCACCGCCGAGACGGTGAGCCGGGGTGCCCGCGCCACCGTGGCGGTGCGGATGGTCTGAGGGACGAAGAACCCGACCGAGCCCTCGAGCCGGGCGAACACGACCTCGTCCCAGAGCTTGTCGAGCGAAGCGCCGAGGAGGACCTCACCCGCGCCCTGACCGGTGACGTCGACGGCGAGATCGGCGGCCAGTAGCGGGTCGCGCCAGCCTCGACGATCGTGACGCGGCCGCGCGCCCGAACGTCGCCCACGCCGCCGCCCACCGCTTCGACGCCGTTCGACGACCTTACGTTCAGGAGGGTGTCGACCGAGGCGCCCAGCTCGAAGCGGTCGGTCACGCGCGCGATCGTGTCGCCCACCAGACCTACCGAGACGTCGGATGCGCCGTCGGCGATGGCATGGTGGCGACCGTCGCGATCGAACGAGCCGAAGCGCGGCCGAACGAAGAGGCCCGCCGACGCGGCGAGCGACTCGCCCGTGGTCAGGCGATCGCCGAACGTCGACACCTCGCCGCAGCAGGCCCCTGCGTGCGCGCGAGCCGACCAGCCGGCCAAAACGACCAGCGTGACCAGACCGGCGAGAACGGTCCTCATGGATACATAGAGGTCCAAACCGTGTCGGTCTTAACAGGGCGGCCCCCCGATCGCCCGCGACAAGGCGTCGCACGGGTGCGCGTCAGGGTCCGGCTCACCAGGCGTCTCTCGATGCAAGCGCCCAATCGAAGAGGCCCTACACGCAAAGATGTCGTTGGTTCGACTCCAACCCGCCCGACTCTTACCGGGCGGTAGCTCAGTGGTAGAGCACTACGCTGCAAACGTAGAGGTCGAAAGATCTCCCACGGCTTCTTCACTCGGGCGCTGCCCTTTTATCTATGCTGCCGCGGCCATGACGAACCGCGCGAACCTGCCGATCCCCGAAGCGCAGCTCGGCCCCGCCGAGCGCTTGCTCGACCTGGTCCTGAACGCGTCGGCGCACCTCTGGCACAACCGGCCCGGGGTCGACGTCGGCGGCGTCTGGCACCCCAAGAAGGGCCTCAAGAAGGGCCTGCGCGGGACGCCGGTCGGCCCCGGCCTCTTCGTGCCGGCGGCGGCGGTGCTCTACGGCAAGCTGCTCGACATCCACCTCTTGAACCCGCTCCTCGCGGCCCACTTCGCGAGCTACGCGCTCGTCGAGACCGAGTGGCGCGATCTCAAGGTGGCGGCCGCCGCGCTCATGCTCGTGCAGGGCAAGAGCGGCGCGCCCATCCACGACGCGGATGGCTCGGTCGCGCTCTACGACGACGACTACCGCACGATCGGTGAGGCGATGCTGCTCTTCTACGACAAGAAGTCGACGCGCATGCTCACGCCCAAGGCCATCCTGCGCGTCGCCGAGCTGCTCGAGACACCCGCCATCGTCGAGCTGAACCGCGCCGCCGGCTTCGGCGACCTCGCCGGCACCGGCGCGATCCTCGGCCGATGGCCGCGGGCCGCCGCCAAGTGGCTCGCCGTGCGCGAAAAGAACCCGCGCATGCTCGCCGGC
Source organism: uncultured Polyangiaceae bacterium (assembly GCA_938004815.1). Lineage (GTDB taxonomy): Bacteria > Myxococcota_A > Polyangia > Polyangiales > Polyangiaceae > Xiheicaenibacterium. The sequence continues at coordinate 11,903 of CALKVR010000363.1, forward strand.
CTCGTGAAGGCGGGCTTCAAAGAGACGATCAAGAAGCTCGCGCGCAAGATCGGCTACAAGCCCGAAAGCCAGGCGTTCTTCGAGATCCTCGGGTGGAAGCAGAAGCAATCCGCCGGCGGGCACCGATCGATCGGCCTCACCGACCTCAAGCTCGAGAAGCGCGGCCGCTTCGACGACCTGAGCGAGGCCGAGATCTGCGAAGCGATCGCGGACCAGAAGCTCTCCTACAAAGAGGTGGTGGGTCGCCTGCCCAAGGACGTCGGCCTGACGCCGGCGATCATGGCCGCCCTGTTGCCGTCGCTGTCGGATCGCGATCTGCGCATCATGACCCCCACCCTCGAGGAGCTCGGCCTGCTCGCCGACGCCGAGATCTACGCGCGGTGGAACGAGGCCATCCAGAAGTCGACTGACCAGCGGAGCCTCAACGTCGCCAAGAACGTCAAGAGCTCGGCCGTGCGCGAGAAGCTCGAAGAGGCCGCCGACGTCGCGGCGAAGAAGGCGGTCGCCGGCGCGACCGATGACGTCCATGTCATGTTCTTGATCGACAAGTCGGGCAGCATGGAGGGCGCGATCCAGCAGTCGAAAGAGGCGCTCACCCGCATCCTGGCCGGCTTTCCTAGCGACCGAGTGCACATCGCCGTCTTCGACACCATGGGGACGGTGCTCAAGCCCAAGGCGGCGTCGCGCGCCGCCGTCGAGCACATGCTCTCCGGCGTCCGCGCCGGGGGCGGCACGATGCACGCCGCCGGCGCGCGCGCCCTCCACGCGGCGGGCGTCCGCATTCCCACGAGCGCGCGCCTCCTGGTCGTCGTCGTCGGCGACGAAGCCGGCGAGCCCGGCGCCACCTTCGGCGACACGCTGCGGGCGCTCGGCTACGCGCCGGGTGCCCTCGCGCTCCTCGTCAACGTCTCGGCCGTGCGCGGCCAGACCGTCCGCGATTGCGCGCGCCACCTCGGGGTCGGCCTCGCCGAGATCACGATCGACCAGTTCGACGACCCGTACCAGGTGCCGCGCATCCTCTCGACGCTGCTCGACACGCCGGCCGGCCCGGGCCTGCCGGGCGTGCGAACGACGGCGTGGGTCGAAAAGGTGATGGCGACGCCTCTCCTCCAGGTCTGAGCGTGGTCGACCACCGGCGCTTTCTCGGCAAGCCCGACGAAGAGATCGTCGCGATCTACCTGGGTGGGCCCGCGGTGGAGACGGCCGACCGGCGCCTCCGCGTGCAGACCGACGGCGTCGCACCCGCGCTCCTCGAGCCGGGCTACATCCGGTTTCGGGTACGCGGCCGGAACGCGACGCCCATCGCGCGCGAGAGCGCGATGGACCTCGAGGCGCTCCCGGCCCGCACCGGGCACCACGCAGGCGGGTACTTGGCGACGAGCGGCGCGCGGTTCGACGCGCTCGAGCTCTGCCCCGAGGGCGAGCTCGATCTCGTGGCTCCGGTCCGCGCGCGTGCCCACGCGGGGGCGCTGATCTTCGAGTCCACCCTCTTCGACACCGAGGCCGAGCTGGCCGTCCGCGAGGCCATCCTCGAGGGTCGCGGGATCGCGGACATCAAGGGTGTCGCGGCCACGCTCAGGGCCGCCTTCGCGGCGACGGTCGCGATGCGCGTCGCGGCTCGCCTCGCCACGTCGCTGTCGCCCAACGAGGCGCGAGCCCACATCCACGCCATCGCGACAGAGGGCGCGCCGGCGGCCGAGCGGTTTCTCCGAGCCCAAGTCGAAGAGCGACAAGCCGCTGCCCGCGCGCGAGCGGCCGCGCGTGTCGCGCGCGACACCGCGCAGACCGCCGAGCGCGCCGCGGCACGGGCACGCCGCTCGGCCCGCGAGCGAGCCTGGGACCCGATCGAGGAGGTCGAGCGCGTCCTCGTCGCTGCCGGCGCGACCTTCCGTTCGGCGAGGATGTTCGACGCCTACGGCATCGAGGTTCGGTGGTCGTTCATGGGCGAGCGCTTCGTGACGCTCGTCGATCGCCAGACCCTCAACGTCATCGACGCCGGCGTCTGCCTGAGCGGCTCGGACCGCGAGCTCGGCCTCGACGCCATGCCCTCGGTCGTTCGCGAGGCGCTCGAGGTCGACCACCTGAACATCACGAGGCGGTGAGGTTCCGGCCCCTCGGCTCCCGGCTACACCGGCGACGCGCTTGAGGCTACCTTCGGGCCGTGCACCGCGACCCTCGCGAGGTCTTCTTCTTGATCGGCCCCGACGGCGTGGTGCTCTTCCGCGACGAGGGTGATGGCCCGGCGTACATTCCGGACTCGCGCGCGCGTTGGGAGGCGATCTGGGAGAGCCGCGACACCCTCGTCGAGCTCGCCCACAGCCACCCGGTGGGCCCGCTCGCCTTCTCGCACGAAGACGTGACCACGATGGACGCCCTCGAGAGCGCGCTCGGGCGAGCCCTGGTGTTCAGCGTCGTCAGCCCCGAAGGCATGATCCGGCGTCAGGACGGGGCGGTCACGCGCGTCGAAGCGGAGCCAGGGTGGGCGGACGAGCTGCGGCGGGCATCCGCCATGGCCCCGCACACCTGAAAGAAGGGAGACCCGAGATGGCAATCTTGAACATCACCTACGGCGGCGTCTCGGCGGACTACCCGCTCGACCACGACGTCCGGCTCTCGGACGCGGACGTGCGTCGGATCGCGGTCGAGGTGCTCCGCGCGGGTGGCGTGCGCGGCATGTCGTTCCCCGGCATCACGGAGCGCGCGTTCGACAACTACGTGATCGATCGGTTCGCCGGCCCGCGCGGCGAGTCGCGCATCTACCTGCGCCCGAAGGTGCCGTTCGGCGCGGTGCGCGCGTGAAGCGTGTCGTCTTCGCCGGCGTGGGGGCCATCGGCTCCCACGCCGCGTGGCTTTGCCGAAACCTCGATGCGAAGCTCGTCCTCATCGACTTCGATCGCGTCGAGTCCAAGAACCTCGCGTCGCAGGCGTTCGCCAAGCCGAGCATCGGCAAGAACAAGGCCGACGCGCTCAAGCTCCAGCTCCTCAATTTTCACGGCGTCTCCGCCGAAGCCTTCGGCGTGAAGGTGGCCGCCGACAACGTCCGCACGCTCCTCGACCGCGCCGACCTCGTGGTCGACGCGTTCGACAACGCCGCCGGCCGAGCCGTGCTCTCGGCCCACGCGAGAGAGACGGGGCTCGCCCTCGTCCACGCCGGGGTGAGCGGCGAAGGCGACTTCGGCGTCGTCCGCTGGGACGAGCGCTTCATCCCCGACGCCGAGGACCACGAGGGGCAAGCCACGTGCGAGGGCGGCGCGCACCTGCCGCTCCTCGGGGTGCTCGCGTCGACGCTCGCCCGTGTCGTCCAGGAGCACCTCGCGACCGGCGCAAAACATGACGCGCTCGTCACGCTCCGCGGGGTCCAGTGGCCCGACCTGGCCTGAGTAAGGTCGATCTCACCCCTTCCGACCGACCTCATAGGATCTCAAAGCGGGCCGAAATCGGAAAGAAGCCCTAGCCGGCGTGCGAAGGGGCGCCAATGAACACGCTCGTGCGAACACGATCACGGCTTCTTCTGGGTGCGGCGCTCTTTGCCGCTTCGGTCTCCCCCGCATGCGATGACGACGCCGATGGGACCGGTGGCGGCGGCTCGCCGTCGTCGACGTCGTCGGCCCAGGGCGGCGCTGGCGGCGGCGCCTCGACGTCGGGGTCTGGTACGGGCGGCTGGGACGCCCGCTTCAACCCGCTCGTCGAGGCGCTGGGTCAGGACCTCGCGGCGAACGACGCCTTCGGCGTCTCGGTCGCCGTCCTCGAGAGCGGCGAGGTCACGTTCGCCGCGGCGTTCGGGTCGAAGGGGCCCGAGGGCTCCGAGCCGCTCACCCCCAACACGCTGATGCAGATCGGCTCCACGACCAAGCAGCTCACCGCGGCGGCGCTCCTCAGGAAGGTCGAGTCAGGCGACGTCTCGCTCGACGACAGCTTGGAAACGACGCTCCCGGCGTTGGAGTTCGCGCTCGATCCGACCTGGGACGACCAGCTCCTCGTGCGCCACCTGATCAGCCACCAGGGCGGGTTCTACGATTACACCGAGTGGAACAAGCTCGACGACGACGCGCGCCTCGCGTCGTTCACGTACGGCGAGTTCGCCGACAGCATCTTCCTCATGAACCCCCCCGGCGCGTTCTGGAACTACTCGAACCCGAATTTTTCGCTCGCCGGCCTCGTCACCGAGCACCTCGACACGAGAGCGTGGCCCGACATCATGCGCGACGACGTCTTTCTGCCGCTCGGCATGGACCGCACCTTCTTGCGCAAGACAGAGGTCGAGGCCGACGGCGACTACTCGCTCTCTTACGGCGTAGCGACCACGAACGACAGCACGCTTGGGCCCGTCACGATGGCGCAAATGGGTGACTCGGCTTGGGTCCGCCCGGCGGGTCTCGCGTGGACGACGCCGACGCAAATGGCGGCGTGGGCGCGCTTCTTGATGGAGGGGAACGACGCCGTGCTCTCGCCTGCCCTGCGCGACGAGATCACGAGCGAGCAGGTCGACACCGGGTTCATGGCCGGCAACCTCCACTACGGTTACGGCATGTTCGTCTGGGGCGGGTACCTGACGAACGACGACACCTGGTACCCCGTCCGGGTGTGGGAGCACGGCGGCAACACCCTGTCGTTCTCGAACGCGATGTTCATCCTCCCCGACCAAGACTTCGCGATCGTGATCACGAGCAGCGGGCTCGGCACCGACTTTTCACACAGCGTCGACGTCGCGGTCGAGTCGCTCGTCGATCTCCCCTCCCCGACCGAACCGCCCGCCTACGAGATCGATCCGTCGACGTTCGGGCGCCACGTCGGCAGCTACTCCGACCCGTACAACGTCGGCCAGGTCGAGATCACGCAAGCGGGCGACGGCCTTCGCATCTCCATGCCGGACCTCGACGCTCTGGGCTTCGACGTCGATCCCGACCTGGTCGCCGTCTCGAGCGAGATCTTCGCGGTGTTCATCGACGGGTCGCCGTACGATCTGACGTTCATCCCAACGCAGGCCGGCGGCGACTCCACGTACATGCGCAACCGCGCCTTCGTCGCGAGCAGGCCCGCAAGCCAGATGGCCGGCGCAGCCCCGGCTCGGCCGACGCGCGACGTGGTCCAGCGAGCGCTCCGCCAGGCGCGCGTCGACGGCATCCCTCGAAACGTCCTCCGCGCAGCCCTTCATGGGAGCTCCCCCCTCGC
>CALKVR010000364.1 GCA_938004815.1 uncultured Polyangiaceae bacterium
GCCCCCGCGCTCGCGGCGACCAGCTGGCCCGGCGCATCGACGGATGCGGGCAAAGGGATCAGGACAGATACGTCATTGAGACCGAGCTTCGGCGCGGCCGGCTCGGGCTCCGGCTCGGGCTCCGGCTCGGGCCTCGGCTCGGGCTTGCTCTCGCCCTGCGTCTCTTCGGCGTCGCAGCCGGCGGAGGCGGCCGGAACGGATTCCAGGAGTACCGCCGAGAGGAAGGTGATAACAGGAGCCCAGGTGCCACGCATGCCCCGCCGGTTAGCCTCGATCGTGCGCGCGCTCAAGAGCGCGCTGGCAATCTCCGCCTCGCTGGCGTGCAGCTCGTCACCCGACGCGGTCGAGCCCGCACGCCCCACGGCGGCCACGCCAATGGCCTCCACGCCCGGGGCAACCCCGGCCGCTGCCGGCTCTGCAACCGGCACGAGCCCCGACGCGCCCGCCGCCGCCGCTCCCGAGGTGGAGATCCCGGCCGAGCAGGCCACCGGCGTGGGCCCGGTCCACTCGATCGCGTTCGGAGAGAAGAAGCGCGCGGCGATGGGGGCGACCGGGGTCTGGCTCGATGCCGGCGCTGGCTGGTCCGCCATGCCGCCGATCGGCGTCGACACGACGGGCTCGCGCATCTTCTTTGGCCGCGACGATCAGCCGCGCGTCGTGGGCGCGAACGGCGACACGTTCGTCTACATGCGCTTTCGCCTGGGGGTCTGGAAGAAGGGCGATGAAGAGATCGCGGGCCTCGCCGCCAACCCTCGCTCGCCGCTCTACGCCGTGCTCGGTCACGCCGACCCCGAGGTCGTTTGCAAGCGCGGCGGGGGCTGCATCATCAAGCGCCGTTCCGGTTGGACGCTGTTCGAGGCGCCCCAGACGACGGGCATCCCGCAGGTCGAGCTCTGCGGCGAGCAACCCTGGGCGTTCGACGGCCCCGTGATCTGGAAAGTAGTGAACGCGGGCTTCACGCCGCACGGATCGGCGCCCTCGTTTGCCAAGGCCGACGGTCTCTGGGCGCTCGGCGACAGCGACATCTGGGTCGTCGAAGCGAGCGCGAACAAGGTCCACCATTGGGACGGCAAGGCTTGGCAGGCCGCGCCCTCGCCGATTCGCGGGCCTCGGTCGGTGTGGGCCTCGGGCCCGCGCGACGTCTGGATCGCAGGAGCCGGCGGCGCCGGTCACTACGACGGCGAACGGTGGCGGCGCGTCACCGGCGTCCGCGAAGGGATGGTCACCGTGAACGGGCGATCGAAGGACGAGGTGTGGCTGGGCGGCGAGGCCGGGCTGTTCCGTCTGCAGCCCCCGGCGAAGTAGCCTGCGGGCGCGCCGGCATCTCGATCCCCAAGCGGGCGAAGCGCCGCGTGTAATCGCGCTCGATCGTGCGATGCAGGATGGCCGCGAACTCGGGCGCCGGCGCGAGCCCCCACGCGCGCTCGTCATCCGTCAGGCTCTGGGTGCCGCCGACGAGATCGTCGCCATACGAGCGCTCGAGGTCGGCGAGCCAACCGGGCAGCCCCGCGGCAATGGCCGCGTGCATCGCGGGTGCGCCCGGCAGGGCGAGCAGCCATTCGAGCGCCGTCCAACCAAAGTCGCGATGGCGCACCTCGTCTTTGAGGATGCGGTCGAGGGCGCGACGCGCGACGGGGACGGTCGCGCCGCGCCGCAAGTGGGCGAAGAGCGGGACGGCCACCGTCTCGTTGAGGCAGAAGATCTTCACGATCGCCGAGACGAGATCGATCTCCAGCTCGGGGTGCGCGCGCCCGATCTCGAGCGTCCGGCGATCGAGGCGCGGCACGCCGCCGCCGCCCGCCGCTGCCCACACCTTGCGAGACATGTCGGCGTGGACGAGCTCGTCGTCGACGATCCGGTTGCCGGCCCGCACGAGATCGGGCGATGCCCCCAGCTGGATCAGCCAGAGGACCGTCTCTTGCGTGATCGCCGCCGACCGGTACTCGGCCTCGACCCGCCCGAGCCACTCGAAGACGACCTGGGCGCTCGCCCTCGGCCTAGTCTGCGCCCGCGGCATCGGTGCACTTCACCTGCCTCGGCGGGCCCGGGTTGCACCGCGCGCCGGGCGGGCACTCGGTGCTGGCGTGGTACCAGCAGGTGCCGTCGTCGCGCTTCGTCACGCGACCCTTGCCGTTCTTGGGTGGGTCGGGCAGCGGCGGCGACGGCGCGCATTTGACTCTCAACGGCGGCCCCGGGTTGCAGCTCGCGCCCGGCGGACAATCGTCGTGGAACGTGAACGTGCACGACCCGTCGTCGTTCTTGGAGAGCGCGCCCTTGGCACCGACGGGCGGGTCCGGCAGCGACGCGAGATCCGTCGCCGGCGTCACCGACGCGGCGGCCGTCGCGGTCGCGTCGGGCACGGTCGTCGGCTCGCTCGTCGGCTCGGTCGTGGGGTCGGCCGGCGCGATCTGCGGCTGCATGGGGTTGTCGTACGTGCGCCCCGAGCAGCCCGCGCCGATCAGCGTGGTCACGACGATGGGCGCCGCCAAGGGGCGGCGGCGCGAGGCCTTGCGGGGGGTTCGCATGCGCCCATCACGCTAACAGAAAGCCGGCGAGCACTGGGGCGGCTCGCTACCCACATGCGCCGCAAGCACCTGCCGCTTGCAGCGGTTCCGCCGGCAGCCGACAATGTCGATGATGTCGAAACTTCACTCCCGCCGTCGCTCCTGGTCCGGTGTCGCGCTCGCCCTCATGCTCCTCGCGGCGGCGTGGAGCTGCTCCGATTCGGACGCCGACGGCGCGGGGGGCGAGGCGGCGGGGTCGCCCGCGTCGACAGGCTCGGCCCCCGACGCCAGCTCAAGCGCGACCGGGTTCGGCCAGGGCGGTCAAATGACGGGCGGCGGCGAGCCGTGCGCGCAGGATACGTCGGAGGCCACGCTCGTCAGCCAGCCCGTCGACATCATCTTCGTCATCGACAACTCCGGCAGCATGACCGAAGAGATCGTCGAGGTCGAACAGCAGATCAACGCGAACTTCGCGGCCATCATCGACGCCGCCGTCCCGGCCATCGACTACCGCGTGATCATGGTGAGTGCCTTCGGCGACAGCAACGATCAGGAGATCTGCGTCGCGGCTCCGCTCGGCGGCATCCCCGACAACGACAGCGACGGCCACTGCGACAGCATCCCCTCGGCGCCGGTGAACACCTCGAAGTTTTTCCACCACGCCGCCAGCATCTCGAGCCACGACGCGCTCTGCGAGCTCGTCGACCAGCTGACGACGGCGGACCCCCACGGGCTCCAACCGACGGGGTACGAGGCGGTGCTGCGCCCCGAGGCGTTCAAGTTCTTTGCGGTGATCACCGACGACAACGTCGACTGCTCGGGATACGACGACCAGGACTCGATCGCCGGCGGCGATGCCGTGGCGGCCGCGTGGGATGCCGACATCCTCGCGGCGTCGCCGGCCCAGTTCGGCGCGGACCCGGCGAGCCGGCGCTACTCCTTTTGGAGCATCGTGGCCGTCGCCCCCTTCAATCCGACGGCGGGCGACCCCTACGGCGAGCCGTACCCGCCCGACGCCGTCGTCGCGCCAATCAACACCCAGGAGTGCACGCCGTCGGCCGTGAACCCCGGCACCGGCTACCAAGGCCTCAGCATCCTGACTGGCGGGTATCGCTTTCCGACCTGCGGCCTCGACTACACCGACATCTTCACGCTCATGGCCCAAGGCGTGATCGCGGGCGCGGCGGTGCCCTGCGAGTTCGACATCCCCGAGCCGCCCATGGGCGAGACGCTCGACCTCGCCACGGTGCAGGTTCGATACTCTTCGAGCGGCCAGCTCGTCACGACGTTCGATCAGGTCCCCGACGCTGCCTCGTGCACCGCCGGGGCGTTCTACATCGCGATGGACAAGATCATCCTCTGCCCCGAGGCGTGCGCCACCGTGCAGTCGGACGAGAACGCGACGATCGACATCGCCTTCGGGTGCGACCTAGGGGTGCAATAGCGTAAGGCGGCGCGCGCGATTGCGAACCGCCCGAGGGACCGCCGGCAACAGAGGCTTCGGGACCGGAGAAAGACCCATTCTTTGCTCCTGGTTGCCGGCAGTCCTTCGGGCGGTTCGGTCAATCGGCGACGGGCGCCTCCGTTCGCTGAATCGCCGCCCACGCGCGCGTGCGCACCAACGAGCAGAGCGCCTTGTCGTGCAGGAGCCGCGTGAGGTTCGACATCACCGCGCTCTCGGCGCGCAGGCCTAGCCCGCCCGAGAGGTAGGCATCGAGCGCCGCGTGGTCGAGCAGCAGGCTCTCGCCGATCCCGGCTGCGCGAACGATGAACGGCGCGACGGGGGCGCCGTCGACGAACGCGAGCACCGACACGTGCGCGGTCGGCGAGAAGAACTGGAGGTGCCACAGCCCCGAGCCGACCCACCCGCGCCCGAGCGGACACCCCCCGGGGAGCCCCCGCACCTCCCAGCCAGGGCGGGCCATCAAGAGGCGCCTGCGGCTCGGATCGTGGAGCGTCGACTCGGGCGCTATCGGCGAGGGGTCGAGCGTCAGCATCGAGGAGCCATTCCTACGACCTTCGCTCGACCACCTCAAGCACTTTTGAAAGTGACTTTCATTTTCCTTAGCCGAGTCGACTGACGTCGCGGTCTCGCGGCGCGGCTGGAGCGACCACCGCGCGACGCCGTCGCTCCCGGACCATGTCTCGGCGTCGACTTCGAAGACGGACGCTACCGTGGCGCTGTCCAGCGCTGCTGCGTCGCAATGGCGCGCGACGCGGCCTCGATCGAGGACCAAGATCGCGTCGGCATAGCGGCGTGGCGGCGAGACGGCGCACGCCCGGCGTCAGGGCCACGAGCTCCGCCTCGCTGGTGTCGAGCGCGGCGGCCGCGTCGCGCGCGTGCACGCCGGGCTTCGAGGCCTTGAGATCCAGGTACCGCTCGTAGAGCGCGCTCACGGCAGGCTCCCGGTCAGCTTCTTCACGCGAAGACGCACGGTGCCCGCGGAGGTCGCGGTGGCGCCGATGAAGCTCTCGAAGGCGACGAAGAACGGCGTCTCGCCGTCGGCCCCCGCGACGAGCCAGGTGGCGCGCACAGGAACGGGTGGGTCGACGGATCTGTCGATCCATTCGCCCGTGAACGCGCTCACGATCCCGTCGCCGGCCCAGTTCAGCGCCGGCACCGAGAGCGCAGCGTCGTCGACGGCGTCGAAGGTCGCGAGCTCCGACGTCGCGGTTCGCTGCATCACCTCCTCGAGCGATTCTCCCGCGGTGGCGCCAGCCTGAAGATCGACCCCCTCGACCGCGCCCGGACCGCCATCGCCACCGTTCACGCTGATCTTGTCGCGCCGGAAGCAGAGGTCCCAGTCGTCGCGCGCGGCGGCCTCGGCGGGCGTGAGCAGCAGCCGCTCGCCCGTGGCGAGGACCACGCAGCCTCTCGGATCCTCTTCGGTCGGGCCGGTGCCGCCCGCCGTCCCGTCGATGTTCTCCCACAGCACCGTCGCCTCCACCCCCGAGGGCGTGACCCGCGCCGACCGCATCTGGTAGAGCCCGCCGACCGGGGCCCCTTGCACCTCGCCGTAGTAGCCGAGGATCTGCACCTTGTAAGTGTCGGCGCCGCGGCGAACACCCACCACGTGGTACCGGCTGTACAGGGTGTGGTCGGTCCCGTCGTAGGCGTACCACTCGAGGAACGCGCCGCCCGGTTGGTCGGTGACCAGAAAGGGTACGTCCGACGGCACCGCGTCACCCAGAAAGACGACGTCGTCCAGCGGGCCGAAGGCCTTGGCGCTCCCCGTGCCCGATGCCCCGCCGTTGGTGAGCACGTTCAGCCCGTCGAGCTCCAGCTCCCACGCCGCCGCCTCGTCGACGATCGCGCCGCCGTCGAGATCCACGAACGCCGGGCCGGGCTCGGTCGGGACGTCGACGATGGTGCCGTCGACGAACGGATCGCCGCCCGCGCCGCTGCTCGCGCCCGACCCCGCCCCGGCGCCACCCCCGCCTGTCTCGCTGTCGGGGATCTCGTCGCACGCGGCCGCGCCGAGCAAGAGGGCGATGGTGATGTGGGGTGCTCGAGACATGGTTCAGTCCTCCGGAGGCAGCTCGGCCTCGAGGCCGAGGTAAAACGTGCGGCCCTCGACGGGGCGTTGATCACCGAGGCGTCGCGGGTCCTTTTGAACGCCGAACAAGTTCAAGACGCCCGCGTAGACGCTGCCCCCCGGCCACGTCGTCTGCGCGACGCGCAGATCGAGCGTCGCGAACGCGGGCGCGCGCAAGGTGTCCTCGAGGTACGCGTCGAGCACCGCACGGAAGCGCGCGTCCACCGATAGACCGATCGGCGTGTCGCCTCGGGCCGACACCAGGAACGTGTGCGGCGGTCGGCCCGGGAGCGGTCTTTGGAGCGCCTCGTCGCGCGTGAAGAGATACGCGTACCCGGCCTCGGCGCGGAACCACGCGTCGGCGCGAACGCGAACGCCTGCCGTCGCCCCGGAGGTTCGCGCTTCGCCGACGTTGACATAGGTGTAGTCGTCGATGCCGGCCGAGCCAGACTGTGTCTCGGCGAGGCGCAGATCGATGAGATCGCTCACCCAGTTCGCGAAGCCGCCCGCGCGCAGCTCGAGCGCGCGCTCGACGCGCCAGGAGACGTCGGCCTGCATGCCCCACGACGTCTCCGGCAGGAGGTCATCGCTACCGAGCACGCGGTATCCGAGCGCCGAGTGATCGAACACGAAGCCGACCTCCTTTGCGCTCGGCGCTCGGTAGCCGCGCCCGCCGCTCACGCGGATCGCGAGGGTGTCGACGGGTCGCACGACGAGCGCCAGTCGCGGCGCGACGGCGGTACCGTAGCGCGGGCTCGCCTCGACACGCGCACCGGCCACGATCGCCAGCTCTTCCCAAGGGTCGGTGCGGACCTGGGCGTACGCGGCGCCCGCCCCAAGGCGCGTGGGCACCACCTCGACTCGCCCTTCTCTTTGCAGTTGGCCGTCGGCGATCGACACGCGCGTCAGATCTTGGTGAAAGTCCTCGACCTCTCCCCGCGCGCCGACGAGAAACGAGGCGATCTCGCCCTGGAAGAACGAGCCGGTGGCCTCGAGCCCGTGCATCGAATGAAACCGCTCGCGCGTGTCATCGAGCGGCGAGTCTTGCCGATCGCGCCCTGTCTCGTTCCAGAACCACTGCTTGGACGCGCTCACCGATAGCTCGTGGCCCTTGCCCAGCTCGACGCGCTCGCGAACGCGCGCCGAGAAGCGGTCGGTGCGCTCGGGTAGATCGATCAGGAACGGGTCGAGCCCGGGCAACGTCTGGCTCTCGAGCCCCCGCGCCGCTTCTCTGCCCCAACGAACCCGCGCCGAGAGCTCGTGGGGCCCGATCTCGGCCCCTGCCCTGAGGCCCACGTCGACGCGATACAGATCGGGGATCGTCGTGTCCGGCGGCGCGAGCGAAACACCGGTCGAGCCGTAAAACGACGACTCGGCCGCGGCCCACAGCCCGTCCTCGCGGTACGCGACGTCGCCCCACGCCGCCCCACCCCACCGGTGCCGGCCCTCGAGCCGCACGCGCCCCGACCAGCCCTCGCGCTCGGGCGCGGCGCTGATCACGTTGATGACGCCGCCGATGGCGCTCGATCCGTAGAGCGCGCTCGCCGGCCCTTGAACGAGCTCGATGCGCTCGACGCCCGAGAGCGACACCTTGGCGAGATCGATCGCGCCGCCGAAGTCGCCCACCACGCGCTCGCCATCTTCGAGGACGAGCACGCGATCGCGATCGAGGCCGCCCATCTGCGCCGCCGACGGCCGGCCGAGCGAGCCGTAGGCCGAGGCGTTCACCTCGGCGCCGAGCTCGCCGGTGAGCGCTTCGCCCGCGTTCGTCGCGCCGCGGCGCTTCGCTTCCTGCGCCGTGACGACGTCGACGCGCACCACCGCGCGGCTTCGGTTCTCGGCCGCGCGCGTCCCGGAGACGACGACGTCGAGCGAGCCGTCATCCCGCTCGGCGGCGGGTGGCGCGCTGACGGGCTCGGCCTCGTCCTCCCCGCGGGCGCCCCTCGGAGCCCACGAAACAAGCGAAAGAACGGTTACGAACGCCATCGAACGCACCTAATTACGACAATGAATATCATTTTCATTTTCAGAAGCCAAGGAGCAAGAGCTCACACGGCGCCGTCCGATGCCGGCTCCGCGCTTGCCTTTACTTTCTCGTTATGGAAATTATATCTAAACAGAGAAAAGGAGTCGAGCGATGGACACCCCCACCTTCACGTCGAGCGTGCACTACCGCGATCCCAAGGCGGCCCTCGTCTGGCTCGAGCGCGCCTTCGGCTTCGAGACCACCATGGCGATCGACGGGCCACCGGACGCGCCCCAGATGTGCCACTACGAAATGAGCGTGGGCGGCCAGGGCCGCATCATGGTCGGCGCGGAGTGGGAGGAGCACACCAAGAGCCCCAAGAGCCTCGGCGGCGCTTGCACCCAGATCGTGCGCGTCATGATCGAAGGCGATCTCGACGCACACTGCGAGCGCGCCCGCGCTGCGGGCGGCACGATCCTGATGGAGCCCACCGAGCAGTTCTACGGCGACCGCGTGTACCGCGTTGCCGACCTCGAGGGTCATCGCTGGGCGTTCTCGGTCCACGTTCGCGACGTCTCCCGAGCCGACGCGGAGAAGGCGCTCGGCCAGCCGATCGTGGCGAAGAACTGGAAATGAGCGCGGCCCGAACGAAGCGGGTCGATGACGCGTTCGCCGCCCTCGCCGACCCCGCCCGACGCCGGGCCGTCGAGCTGCTCGCGGTCGAGCCGCGCCGCGCCGGCGATCTCGCTCACGCGCTCCGCATTTCGCCCTCGGTGATGAGCAAGCACTTGCGCGTCCTGCGCGAACGCGGCCTCGTCACCGAGGCGCATCCCGAACACGATACGCGCGTGCGTATCTACTCCCTGCGCTCGGCGCCGATCTCCGATCTGCGGGCGTGGCTCGACGCGGCCGAGCGCGGCTGGGCCGAACAGCTCGCGTCGTTCGCGAAGCACTTGGAGCGCGAACCGTGAGCCAGGCTTCGCGGGTCCTCGTGTCCACACGCGTCAAGGCCACGCCGGAGCGCGCGTTCGCGGCCTTCACCGAAGAGATCGCCCAGTGGTGGCAGCCGAACGGCCTCTTCGAGCTTCGCCGCAGCCGCTCGGGGGTGCTCTCGTTCGAGCCCGGGCCCAGGGGGCGCCTCATCGAGACGTACGCCGACGGCTCGGTCTTCGTCATCGGCGACGTGCGTGTTTGGGACCCGCCACGCCGCCTCGTCGTCGGCTGGCGCCAGGAGAGCTTCGCCCCCGATCAGAGCACCGAGCTCCACGTGCGCTTCGAGCTGGTCGACCAAGAGACGCGCGTCACCGTCGAGCATTTCGGCTGGGACACGATCCCCGAGAAGCACGCCGCGCGTCATGGGTTCCCCCTCGCGGTGTTCCAGCGCCGGTTCGCCGAGTGGTGGCAGGGCATGTTGCGAGGGCTACACGAACGAGCAAGGAGCTAGGACGGGGGCCCGGGTACGACCGACTCCGCGCCCCAGCACGCGCCAACCGGCCCGCCCGACCGAGCTGAACGGCGCGCAATCGTATGCGCTACGCATGAATTTGCGTGGTCCGTAGCTGACAGCATCGTCGGCTATGTTAGAAGTCCCCGCGAACGGCGGGACCAAGCTCTCTCCGCACATCGCCGCGTTGGCTCGATGACTGCATGGCGTGCCGTCATCAATCTCCCATCGAAGGGGCAAGCGCATGGCGGGCAACGTGGTGAGCGGGCGCGTGGTGATAAAGGAGTCGGGGGTCGGCGTGCCCGATCTCTTGGTCGTCATGTACGATCTCGATCCGAACACGACATCGGAGGACGATCCGGCAGACCGCGGCGGCATCGGCGACCGCTTGGGGTCGCGCCTCACGGACGCATCCGGCTCCTTCGAGATTGCCTTCGAAGACGGTGACCTTCAGGTCCGCAACCCCAAGGAGCGCCGGCCCGATCTGCAGATCTCCGTGCTCCTGCCCGAGGACGCCGACGCCGACGGGCAGAGCCGTGTGCTCTACACCAGCAAGGACGTGCGGGCGAACGCGGGACGAAACGAGCAGTACCTGATCCGTATCCCTCGCGAGACGCTCGACCGGGCGGGGGTCATCCTCCCCGTCGTTCGACCCCGCTCGCGTGATGCCGGCTCGATCGTGACCGAGTTTCAGGTTGCTCAGGCGTGGCGCAACCAGCTCGAGGTCGAGGCGAAAAAGCTCGCCTCCCAGCGTGTCACCGAGGCTCGTTCCATCGCCAAGCGCACCGACGACCTCGTCGAGGCCCGCGTCTACGACGCGCTTTCCGGTATGACGGCCGCCGAGCGCGCGCGTCACAATGTCCTGCAGCCGGGGCAGAAAGCCGGCGATGGTGTCATCGCGAGCCTGAACAAGCGCCGCATCCAACTCGATGAAGACCCGGGCAGCATCGGCTACCTGGTCCTGACCGAAGCGGAGGCGGCCCCGTTGCGCGAGCTGGCTCCGGGGGGCGGTTGGCGGAGCCAAGTCGACGCCGCGGTGATCGAGCCGCTCCTGTTCCGTCTCGTCAAGCCCGAGAACCGTCCCACGACCGTGACGCGGAACGATCCGATAGCGACATTCTGTCGCGCGGAGGCACTGGCATCATCGGTACGGCCGCTGCCGGCGCCTCCCGCTGCGGGCGATCCGCCGACGGCTCCCGCGGCGCCCGGGCCTGCGACCAATGGATCGACGCCTCCCGATTCACGGCCGGGTGGCATGTTGGAGCTCTCGACGCAGGACCTGCCGCGTCTCGTTGCCCGCGTGTTCAAGGATCTGGAGGAGCCGTCGAAGCCACCCGCCGAACGGCCGACGGCGCGCGTCATCGGGACGACGATCCAAGAGTTGGAATTGGGCGCCGGCCCCGCCGACGTGACCGCCTTTCACGACTACCACAGCCTTCAGATCGCGTTCGACTACGTCTGGGAGCAGCTCATCGATCGTGACGCGCTCGAGGTGTCGAAGGCTCTCGCGCGTCAGGTCGAGGATTCGGGCGGTGACGTCGCCGAGGCGCTGCGCTCGGAGGCCGACCCGGTCAAGGCGCTGGCGCGTGAGACGCAGTACATCGCGAGAGCGCTCCGGCCGTTCGAGAGCCCAGTGCCCGATTGGGTTCTCGGCAGCACGATCGAGGGCTACTCCACACCGGGCACGGGGGGTCAGCTGCCACCCGGGGGTGGCGGCGGTGGCGGCGGTTCGGGTGGCTCGGGCGGCGGAGGCGGATCCGGAGGTCAGGGGAGCTCGGGGGTACGCAGCGGGGTGCGGACCGACTTGAAGTCCAACATCGGGGCGATCAACGACTACGTCCTCGACCCGGTGCGCAAGCCGCCGCACGAGATCCTGGGCCTGCTCGAAGAGATCCTGACCGAGAAGTACAAGTTCGACATCTTCGCGGCTGGCAGCACCAACTTCGGCCTCTTGGTCACGTACCGCCAGAAGTGGGAGCCCGAGACCTATCAAGTCGGTGATCTCGTCCACACCGTAACCCTCGCTCCCAAAGAGTCGCGAAAGGTGACCACCAAACGAACGGTCAACCGCGAGCGCGTGGTGAAGGAGACCGAGAACAACGTCCGGAATCGCACCGAGGAGCAGAAGTCGACCCGGCGCGCGGATGCCGAGGTCGTGGAGCGCGCGCTCACCAAGACCAACTTCAACCTCAACGCGAAGGGCACCTACGATCTGTTCGTTGCGGCGGGCGACAGTACGACCACCGTAGACCGGACCGCCGAGGCGGCGTCTCAGGAAACGAAGAAGTCGTTTCACGAGGACGTGATCACGGCCGCGATGCAGCTCCGTACCGAGAAGGGCTGGTCCTTCGAGAACAAAGAGAGCTCCGAAGACGAAGAGACCACGACGTCGGAGATCCAGAACACCAATGACGAGCTGACGTGTACCTATCTGTTCTATGAGCTCGAGCGCCGCTACCGCGTCTCCGAGCACCTGCATCGGCTCACCCCCGTCATCCTCGTCGCGATGGAGGTACCCAACCCCGAGCGCAAGGCGATCGACAAGGTGCTCCTGACCCACAGCTGGGTCATCAACCGCGTGCTGCTCGACGACCGCTACCGCGTCGCGCTCGACTACCTATGCACCAAGATGGTCGGCGACGAGCTCGGGCTCGACCAGATGGGCAAGGCGCTCTCGGAGATCCGGGTGGCGGTCGACCATTTGAAGCATCTGGCCAGCGAGGCGGACAGAGAAATTCGCGCGACGCGTGACGCGCTCGACCTGGCGATTCGAGAGCGAGCCAACCGTGTCAAGAACGGAGCGGGAGATGGGCTCCTCGTCGATGCTTACGAGAGTCTGTTTGGTGACGGCGGCGGAGAGGACGTGGAGTCGGCGCGTATCGTCGAGGACATGCGCCGCGAGGCCCTCGAGCAAGCCGCCCGACGCCAGCAAGAGATCCGCATGCAGCTCCAAGCCGAGACCGCGACGTACAACGCGGCGGCGCGTGAGTATGCCGAAGCCTACGCGGCGCACATGAACCGCCGCGTCGAAGTCGGCGCGCTACGGGCTCACGTCAAGGAGAACATCCTCTACTACATGCAGGCGATCTGGAGCTTCAGGTTCAAGGATCAGACGTTCTTCTCGGTCTACAAGATCCTTGCCCCCACGCTCGAAGAGGCCGGCACCTCGTACCGAATCGAGAGGGTGGAGACCCCGCCGCTCTCGATCGCCGCTCCTCCCGACCGATTGGTGTTCCGCGTCACCGCGAAGGTGTCGATGCCTGAGCTCGACGCAGACAGCAAGACGGCGACGCTGGCGGAGCTCGCCAACCTCGACCAACCGCTGGGGTTCAAGGGAAACTACATGATCTTTCCTTTGAAACGGGCGAACCCGCTCGTGGACTTGATGACGATCCCGTACGTCGATACCGAACTCGGGCTGCGTGACCCCGACGACCTCGGCAGCTGGTCCCCCGATGCGTTCGCCGCCTACGTTCGCTGCATGCTCGACAAGCACAAGGACGAGCCCGGCTACGCGGAGCTCGAGCGCCGTCTGGTCGCGCAGTATCAGCAGATCCTCGGCTCGCCGCGGCGGGGCAGCGACACCGTGATCGTCCCGACGGACTCGCTCTTCATCGAGGCGCTGCCCGGGAAGCATCCGCTGCTCGAGGACTTCAAGCTCCAGCATCGGGCCCTCGACGTGGACAAGGTCCGCGAGGAGGCGCGCAAGCTCAGGCTCGAGAGCCTACGCTATGCGGCGCGCATCCTCGGCAACGACTACCAAGACCCCGACATCGATCGAAAGATCGTCGTCAGCGGCACCGACGGCATCGTCGTCCCCACCGACCCATGAGCAAGAAGGGCGGAGCGCCCTCGTTGCTGTCGGCGAGAGAGAGCCGCCAGCTCGAGCACTTTCGAGCGCTCCTCACGAAGGTGTTCTCGGCCCCGACGCGCGCGTACGCCAGGGAGTCCGCGTTCGCCGCCGAGTACGATGCCGCGATCCGGGTCGTCGTCTCGACGCTCGGCGGCGCATTGCTCGAGAAGCTCATGGGGTGTTACCTCGAGCTCTACGGCAGGCACCGCACCAACGCCGTGGCGGTGGGCTTTCACCGTTCGGACCAGCTGTTCACGTTGCTCGTCGAGCAAAGCGGTCGGGTCGCCGACGAGCTCGTCTTCGAGCGGTGGGCCAAGCCATTGGAGGAGGTACCGCCCTCGGCGCCGAACAGCTTCGGCAAACGCAAGGCCGAGCTGCGCGGCTTCTGGGCACGCCGGATCGAGATCTTCATCAAGGAGCAGCGCGCCGAGCGACGTCAATCACGGTCGCTTCTCGACGTCCTCCGCGACGCGTACACGCGGCAGCATGGGGCGCCGCCCAAGTCCAATGATGTGCTCTACGACTTCGATCCGAGGCCGCACGTCAAGGAGTTGGTGAACGCCAAATTCATCGATGTCCGGGGAAAGTGGGAGGCCTACAAGACGCTCGCCAAGTCGAAGCGCGCCACAACGGCCGACCTGAAGAAGCAGATGGATGCGTTCGCGGCCGCGGTCGCGGTCTTCGACGTGTTCGTTCGCGATCTCGGCCAGAGCGACCTCCTGTCGCTGTTCCAAGCCGTCAAGGTCCTTCAGTTTGCGCCCCGAGGGATGGGTCTCGAGCGGCGATTCCTCTACAACGGTCTCTACGTCATCGCTTGCGTCCGTCTCTGGGCGCTGGCGGCCAGCGGCCCCCGATTCAGCGCGAACCGTTTCGGGTTCACCGAGGAAGAGCAGGCGTACTTCGGAAACGCCGAGCGCATTGATTTCTACTACGCGTCGAACTTCTTGCGCATCATCCGCGATCGGGGCGGAAAGCCGCGTGAGCTCTACTCGGAGGCGGTGGCTTTGCTGCAGACCTACCTCGTGGCGGTGTCGGAGCTGAGCGACCTACGGCTTCTGGCGCTGGACAAGACCCTCGCTCTCCACGCGCGCTGGGACGCCATCACCGATCTCCTCGCGGCCGCGTCCGGCGCTGCGCGAGATCAGAACGCCTCGGAGCTCGAGCGACTCGGGAAGGAGAAGCGCTGGGCCGACACGCTCGGCGACATGAAGACCATGCGCCTGCGCTCGTTCGAGGTCACGAGCGGAACCGAGAGCAGCCGAAAGCTCCTGCGGCCGGGGAGCACCATCGGCGAGCATTCCAAGTTCGGACCGGTTCGCCTGCTCGATATCGACCTAGACTATGGGCTCTACGTCGAGCTGGCGGTTCTGAGGCCATGGGTATTCTGGATTCCCCGCAGCAAGGTCGCCGATCTGGTGTGGGGCAAGTGGTTCTCGGAGATTCATGCGGCCACGATCGGGATGGCGCATTTGACAGAGCTGATCTTCAAAGCCATGGGCTTCATGCCGGCGCTGATCAGCGGCGGGATCTGGGGCCTGGTCTACGAGATCGCGAGCGATTGGGTGGGGGGAAAGCTCGCCGATCAGCTGGCCAAGATCGACCCCACGCTGGGAACGCTCTTCGGTCTCGCGTTCAGCCTGGTCACCCCGAATCCGGACTTCCGGAGACGGGTGAAGGAGCCCAAACCGGAGGAAGTCGAGGCGGCGGGAGGTACTCGTTCCGACGATTGGTCGCACGCCGATGACGCCGTTGGCGGTCCGAGCCGGTCCAACACTGCCGATGCCGCTCGTCGAGGAAACGGAGTCGACGATCTGGCGCGGACAGGATCGAACGCGGCGGGTGGCGCAAGGCGCGCCGCCCACGTTGCCGACGATGCCGAGGTGGACGACCTCATCAACCGGGTGCGGGTCGAGGACGAGCTCACGCAGCAGTTCGCTGGGTTTCCCTTGCGGATGCGCGACATCGAGAGATACCTGGAGCCGTTCAAAGGGAGGCGTGCCGGGATCCCGACCGAATGGAGAGAAATCATCAAGAGCTCGAAGGCGGTCCGCGACCTCATCCGCGCTGCCCTCGATAGCCCGCAGGGCTACGCCAGGCTGGCGCGTATCGGCAAGAAGCAGCGCAAGCTGCTGCCTTGGCAGTACCAAGTCAGTTCCATGGGCTCCGAGTTCGAGCTTCACATTCGGCTCGACGGCGTCGAGTACAAGCTCGACGGCGTGATCGTCGCGAACGGCAAGTCGTACATCGGCGAGTCGAAGATGACGTACTACGACTTGTACGAGACGGCCGACAACCCGATGGCGAGCTTTCACCCGCCGAAGGGTCCAGAGGGTCGCAAGGGCTGGCAGGATCCCGCCGAGGCGTGGCACTTCAGAGACCTGAAGGAGCGGGTGGCGCAGATGCGCCGGTACGACGCGTTGGCCAGACGGTTCGGATTCGACGGCGTGGCTCTGATGACCAACACCGACTTCATGTGGCAGACCTTCGAGCAGGTGATGCGACGTTTGAAAGCGGTCGAAGTCCTCTGGCACCAGAACGTCCGGCAAGCCGCCACAATGGCGACTCGTGGCGTTTCCGCGGGCGCACGTGCGACGGCGCGCAAGCGCAAGTAGCGCTCGATTCACACGGTCGAGAACGCAAGGCGGAGCTGACCGGTCGGAGCAG
>CALKVR010000365.1 GCA_938004815.1 uncultured Polyangiaceae bacterium
CCACCGCCGAGGCGACCGCGCCGACGGCGGTGCCCCCCGATCCGCCGTCGGCGACGGCCTCGGCCAAGCCCGACCCGCTCGACGTCATCGCCGGCAAGTGGCGGTCCGAGAGCGGCACCGACTTCGACGCGGTGCGCGTCGGCGACGCGGTCGAGTTTCGGATCGCCTCCGCCAAGCAGCTCGAGCCGAGCGACTACCGCGACGGCGAGGCGCGGTTCATTCTGCGCGCGAACGGCGACGGCACCTTCAAGGTCGAAGACAAGATTCGCCCCCAGCCCCCGCTCGGCTCGGCCTTCGACCCGAAGTCGCGCGGGACGTGCCAGGAGGTCTGGACCGAGGTCGACGGCAAGCCGCTCACCGCAACGTACGACGGCTCACGCGTCGCGGTCGCCTTCGCCAAGATCGCGCCCAAAGCGTCGAACTTCATTCATGACGGCTCTGTTATTACGGGGTGCACCGGTCTGAGCAGGGTCGCCGCCAGCACGGGCAGGACGGTGCTCACCCGCCCGTGAGGCTCGCCTCACGTAGGGCTCAGAAACCGCCCGTCTCGGGGACCACGACGGGCGCGCTGGCGTGGACGACGGTGCACTTCACCGTCGTGCCGGCGCCCGGTGCGCTCCCGCGGCCGCCGCCGCCGACGAGCGGCATGAACGACGACAGGACCGCGGCCTGCACCTCTTGCGCGCCCGGCTGCGGCACCGGGTTGCCGCTCGCGTCGAAGACCGCGACCGACTGGGCCTGGCCCTTGGCGACCTCGTTGCCGGGGAACGACAGCTGGATCGACACGCGCACGCTCGCGCTCGAGCCCGCGGTGATGCCGAACGAGAGCGGCTTCTTCACGAACGACGAACAGAACGCAGGGTTGCCCGCGCCGCCGTTCGGCCCGTAGGTCGACGTCGCCCACTGCTGCACGTCGACCACCAGCTCGCTCGACCCGCCGCCCTGGGCGAAGGGCACGCAGCGGCCTTGCGCGGGATCGAGCTGTTGCCCGGTCGGACACTGCCCCGTCTTCACGCAAGCCTGGCCGTTCCATGCCTCGTCTTTCGCGCACGACTGCGCCGCCGGTACGCACGCGCTCTGACCGCCGTCGACGACGAGCACCTGGCCGGCGGGGCAGCCGAGCGTCTGGCCCTGGCCGAGCTGCACGCCGGCTTGCTGCGCGAGCTGCTCCTTCGGGATGCACCACCCCGTCTTCTCGTCGAGCTTGTCGCCCGGCTTGCATTGCAGCTTCTGGCAGCCGCCGGGGCTGCCCGGCGTAAGGAACCACGCGTAGCCGGGTCCGCAGTAGGCGTTCGCTTGCACCTGGTTCAGGCACTGTCCGCCGATGTCGAAGTACCCGCGGAGGCACCGGCAGCGATCTTGGCTGGTGTCGTAGCCAGCGCCCTCGGCGCACGAAGAGATGGAGCAGCGGCAGTTCTTGCCGGTGCAGATCTCGAGGAAACACTGGTTTGCGGGGCACCCCATCAGCGGGATCACGAGCGCCGACGAGACGAGGAGACCTGCGAGCGCCAAGGGGCGGACGGCCATGACCCGGGAAGCTAGTCCGGATGCCTCTTTCTCGCGAGCCCTCACCGAAACCTGCATCCGGCTTGCGTGACGGCGCCGTTCCATCAACGTGGCCCCTGTGCTAGACGCCGGGCGCTTGCGGGTAGGCAGCTGTGGCCCAACCACGGCCCCTCCCCCCGCGGGTGCGCCCCGCATCGACAGAGACCGACTCGACAAGAAGCTAACAGCCAGGCGGGTCGGCCAGGCTTGAAGAACCAAGATATCGAAGTGTTTCAAGAACTCAGGCGATCGGCACAAGCCTTGCTCTATTCCCGCCGATCCCATTTCTGTCGACAGGGTTCTGACGCCCGGTCGGTGGACGCACGCGGATGATTTTCATGTCGGCCCCGTCAGGGGCCGAACCAGTGACTTCTTTTCGGGCCAGAGCGACGCGTCGCTCCGGCCCCTCGGAGACGGCAGTGAAGGAGGACCAGCGATGACACAGAAGAGTGGTCTGATTCGTACCCTGCGCGGTGCGAGTTGGGCGCGTTTGGTTGGGCTCAGCTTGCTGAGCCTCGCTGCCTCCGGGGCGGCGGGCTGCGCTGAAGAGCGCGAGCCGATCAACCGCGTGCAACCCAACGCGCTGGCCAAGTCGTTCTTCGTCGGGGCCGACTACGTCGGGACCGAGGACGATCCGGCGTTCTACGCTCGCGCCGCCATCACCGACGTCGGCTACGGCGCCGCGCAGGACGGCCTCTTCACGTCCACGTACGCCCAGCCCACCTCGGTCATCAAGTGGGAGGTCACCGAGGACCTCCTCATCGGCCGCATCGTCTACAACCGCATCATCAACGCCGACGGCCACGGCGACGGCGAGAATTCGATCGACGGCCAGGTCGCCTACGCGTTCCCGATCTCGAGCCACTTCGACATCCGCCGCGACTACAACCCGTCGACGGGTGAAGAGACGAACGTCATCGTCGAGAACACCTCGGATCGCGCCTGGAACCTGCGCGACTACTTCCGCGTCGACTGGTCGCGGAACCTGAACGTCGACGCCTACGACTTCGACACGCTCTCGCTGGTCGGCGTGTACGGCGGCGTCACGTACGAGCCGCTCTCGTACTACGTCAACGACCCCAACCACGAGGACGCGCCCCACTTCGCCACGGCCGAGGGCTACTTCGACATCACGACGAAGGTCTACGCCACCCCCGGCCTCATCGACCTCTCGCACCTCGGCTGGGGCCTCGACAGCTTCCCCGCCTGTTATCTGCCGAACGACGTGTTCGGCGGCAGCGCGCCCTTCGGCAACTGCAACCCGACCGAGCTCACGCTGCGCATGAGCTTCCGCCGGGCCGAGGCGAGCGACTACCAGCCGGTCGACTTCGACGGCAACCGGTTCCGCTCGTTCGGCATCTTCTACGGTGAGCGGTTCGGCTACGCCCGCAACTACGGCATCACCGACAACCAGTATTACCGCCTCGCGGCGCGCTACAACATCTGGGAAAAGCACCACTACTACGAGAAGGGCTCGAGCTGCGCCGACGGCCTCGTCAAGAGCGAGAAGTTCCCCGGCCAGTGCGAGGTCGCCTGCTTCACTTCGGAGACCACGCTCGCCGGCCAGGACCCGAACCGGGATGAGGACGGCGACGGCACCGCCGACGAGTGCGCCGCGGTCGGCAACGGCTCGCAGTGCGACCGTTTCGAGCAAAAGTGCACGCTCCCCTACGCCCAGCGTGAAGAGAAGCCGGTCGTCTGGCACTACACGAAGCACTCGCAGCCCGAGTACTTCGAGTCCAGTGAGTGGGCCACCCACGAGTGGGACGTCGCGATGCGCACGGCCGTCGTCACGGCCAAGTACAGCGAGTGCTTGATGGTCACGGGCGACGCCGGCTCCTGCGCCGCCGAGTACCCGATGTACCGCGGTCAGCAGGACGAGAACCAGGACGCCATCGAGCTCGCCCGCGAGGGTGACGACTGCAAGAAGGCCAAGGGCGACTGGGCGAACCGCGTCAGCGGCAGCCCCTGGTCCGAGAGCCGCATCGAGAAGTGCAACGCCGAGATCGACTCGATCGGGGCGGCGCGCGCTTACTCGGACGGCGTCATCGCGATCGCCAAGCTGCCCGAGATGGTGACCCTGTGTCACTCCCCCATCCAGGCCGACGACTCGCCGAACTGCGTCGCCGACATCCAGCGCCTCATGCCCGAAGAGGTCAAGGCGCAGGACACACGCCGCGTCCTCCCCTCCGACACGACGGCCGCGCAGTGCGACGAGCAGTTCCAGCTCCGCTACGACGCGCCCGAGAAGGTCGACGAGACGCTGCTCGCCACGTGCGACAACGGCTTCACCGTCCGCATCGGCGATCTGCGCTACCACCAGGTCAACGTCGTCCGCAACCCGCAGACCCCCAGCCCCTGGGGCATCATGGCGGACTCGGACGATCCGCGAACCGGTGAGAAGGTCCACGCCAGCATCAACGTGTGGGCCCACGTCAACGACCTCGCAAGCCAGGGCCTCGTCGACACGCTCGGCTACATCGCCGGCGAAATCCCGGTCGAAGAGATCACCGACGGCACCTACGTGAAGGACTGGGCGGCTGCCGCTCAAGCCGCCAGCGGCAAGGGCGCCTTCGGCACGATGGACAAAAAGACAGTCGAGGCGCGCAAGCTCGCCATGTTCGATGGTCGAACCGTCATGAATGGCACGCCAAAGATCGACTTCAACGACCTCGCCCGCGAGGGCCGCGTCGTCAAAGACATCGCTACGGCCCATCCGGAAGCTGTCGCGCTCAGCCGCCAGTACTTCAATCAGAAGCTGGCCAAGAGCGTCTCGAGCGCCGAGGTCGCGTCGATCGACCGACCGTATGTCGAGGCCCGGCGCCTCGCTGGTCAGAACACGCCGACCGAGGCCGCGCTCATCACCGAGCCGATGATGCAGCTCGCCGGCATGAACCGATCGGAGATCGCGGGCGCGGGCAGCGAGATCGCGGCCGGCCAGATCGGCAGCAGCGTCCTCGCCTCGGCCTCGGTTCTACGCAACCTCAACCCGAGCGTACGCCGCGACTTCGAGCGCGCGCGTGAGCTCGGTCTGGCCGCGCGCGGTGCCTGCATCCTCTCTGCGGAGCAGATCATGGCGCCCGCTCCGAACAGCCTCGCCGACCTCACCCAGGTCATGGCGCGCAAGTTCGGCCCGTGGACGCCGGGGGCGCCCAAGGCCGACCGGTACGCGCGGCAAGAGGCGATGCGCAAGTACATCGCGGCTCGCTACAACTACGCCGTCATCGCGCACGAGATGGGTCACTCCGTCGGTCTGCGCCACAACTTCGTCAGCTCGTACTACGCGTTCGGCTTCAGGCCGCAGTACTGGCAGCTTCGCACCAAGGACGGCTCGGTCACCGAGAAGTGCACCGACGTCTCGGCGGACGGTGAGGGTTGCGTCGGGCCGCGCTACTTCGACCCGCCAACCGCCACCGAGCAGAGCAACCTGCTCCAGATGTTCGCCCAGTCGACGGTCATGGACTACCCGGGTGAGCTCACCCAGGACATGATCGGCCTCGGCGCGTACGACTTCGCCGCCGCCCGCTTCTTCTACGGCGACGTCATGAGCGTCTTCAACGACGGTGCCAAGTTCAACTCGAACAACCCCGAGGTCCGAGCGACGCTCCTCAACATCACCGACACCTTCGGCGGCATCGTCGGCTACCAGTACCAGGGCCCCGAGTACGAGGGTGACTTCGGTCCGACTGCCGATCCCATCCACTACTCGGAACTGAACCGCCAGCTCGGTCTGATCAAGGACTGCCGACAGGTCAACGCGGACGACTACCGCCCCGGCGGCTGGGACGACGCGACCCTCGGCACCTGGGACCCGCTCCTCGACGGGCACATCGTCAACCAGAACGGCTCGACGACGAAGTGCAAGACCGAAGAGGTCGACTACGTCCAATACAACGCCATGCGCCCCGCAACGGGCGATGAAACCGTGGCTGCTGGCTTCTACGGCGCGCCTGGCAAGGCGGTCGAGAAGGGCACCGACCGCCTGCGCGTTCCCTATGGGTTCGCGACGGACAGCTGGGCCGACCTCGGCAACCTGTCGGTCTACCGCCACGACAACGGCGCCGATCCGTACGAGCTCTTCAACTTCCTCGTGACGGAGCAAGAGGCGCGGCACATCTTCGACAACTACCGCCGCGGCCGCACGACGTTCAGCGTCCGCACGCAGTCGGGCCGCATCCTCGGTCGCTACAACGAGAAGATGCGCGACGGCGCCAAGGGCCTCGGTCTCTTCTCGAACATCTACCGGCAGTTCTTCCTCGAGATCAACTACGACTTCGACAAGATCTGGCCCGGCATCGTCAACTCGCTCTTCCCCGAGAATGTGCTCGCGGCGGGCCTGGCGTTCGATCACTTCACGCGCCAGTTCACGCGGCCGCAGACCGGTGCGCACGGCTTTTACCAGCCCGACGACCCGAACAACCCGTGGGATATCGTGCTCCGCGCGCACGACGCCGCGTTGGCAGACCCTGGCAACTCCGACGTCGATCTGTTCGACGGCGGCAGCGGCTACTTCGGCCAGGTGGTGCCCGGCGCCAAGCTGATGGAGAACCGCCTCTCCGACGACCAGGGCGAGTTCGATCGTGACTACACGATGAACGTCGGATCCTACTACGACAAGGTCTACGCTCCGTACCTCCTGACGGAGAGCGTCGACAACTTCATCAGCGACTCGCTCAACGACTTCGTCGATCCGCGCGATCGCGCCGTCTCGATGGCCGATCTGTTCCCGGATGGCTACCGCCGGTTCCTCGCGAACCAGCTCACGGGCGACGACTTCATCAAGGGGCCGCGCCTCGCCGCCACGAACGGCGGCGATCCGCAGACCGACTCCGACAACTACCCGACCCTCGGCATCGGCTGGGTGAGCTGGTGGACGCCCGAGCCCGAGGTCTGCTTCCCGGGTCCGAACGCGACGATCTGCTCGACATACGGCTGCCCGTCCGGCACCGTCTGCGAGGTCGACGGCTCGCTCAACATCATTCCGCATCCCATCAACCCGCAAGCGCCCAACAACACGGCGGTCGTGGATCCGCAGGTCGGGTGGGAAGAGCACAAGTGGCTCATCGCCCAGACGCTCCTCTACTTGCCCGAGAACGCCCGAACGCAGTGGGTCGAT
>CALKVR010000366.1 GCA_938004815.1 uncultured Polyangiaceae bacterium
CCACCACCTCTTGCGCCGCCGGCGCTCCCGCCGCGCACCCGGTCAGCAGCAACAGCGAAGCCCAAACTCTCACCCGCCCTCCTACGCCGCGAAGCGGTATCCCACCCCTCGAACCGTCATGATGTGCCGGGGCGTCTGCGGGTCGTCCTCGAGCTTGTTTCGCAGCTGGAGGACGAAGTTGTCGACTGTCCGCGGGGTGCCGTGGTGGTTCGCGCCCCAGACCCGCGCGAGGATTTGCTCGCGCGAGAGCACCTTGCCCTCGGCCTTGACCAGGCAGGAGAGGACATCGAACTCGGTCGCGGTCAGCTCGACGACGTCACCGTTGCGGCGCACGACGCGCGTCCCCGAGTCGATCTCGAGGCTCGCGGCGCGCACGACCGACTCGGGCCGGCGCGCGATGGCGTCGCGGCGGAGCACCGCCTTGACCCGGGCGAGCAGCTCGGCCAGGCCGAAGGGCTTGGTGATGTAGTCCTCGGCGCCGAGCTCGAGGCCCATCACCTTGTCCAGCTCGGCGCCTCGCGCGCTCAGCATGATGACGGGGATGGGGTTGCCCTCGCCGCGCAGCGTCTTGACCACCTCGAAGCCGTTGAGCCGCGGCAGCATCACGTCGAGCACCACGAGGTCCGCGCCCCGGCGCGCCAGCTCGAGGCCGTCCTCACCGTCGGTGGCCGTGATCACGCGGTAGCCCTCGGCGCTCAGGTTCAGCTCGAGCCCCATCGCGATCGAGGGGTCGTCTTCGACGACGAGCACGGTCTTTGGCTGGGCAGTCACGCGGGGGGGCTCTCGCTGGTTGCGGCGCGGCCTTCGGGGATGAGGGCGTCGGAGACCGGGCGCGCGGTCGGAAGGACGAGCGTGAACGTGCTGCCGGCGCCGGGCTCGCTCTCGACGTCGACCTTGCCGCGGTGGGCGCGGGCGACGTGCTGGACGATCGAGAGCCCGAGTCCGGAGCCCTCTTGCTTGCGCGTGAGCTTGTCGTCGATGCGGTAGAACTTCAAGAAGATCCGCTTCTGCTCGCGCTGCGCGATGCCGACCCCGTTGTCGCGCACGCTGATACGCGTACGCCCGCGATCCTCGGACGCGGTCAGGCGGATCTTCTTGGGGGAGCCGCCGTACTTGAACGCGTTCGACAAGAGGTTCACGAGCGCGTCCACGATCGCGGCCTTGTCGCACCAGATCTTGGGCAAATCGGGGGGGATCGCCACCTCGATGTCGACGTCGCGCCGCTCGCGAGTGGGCTCGAACGCGTTCACGGCCTCGTTGGCAATGACGAGAACGTCATTCTCTGCCAGGTCGTACACGCGCATCCCGCTCTCCATCCGCCCCCACGCGAGCAGGCGGTCGATGAGCCCCTGCAAGCGCGCGCTCTCGCGATCCAGCGCCTCGATGCAGCGGTCCTCGGTGGCGACGTCGCCGCGCCGCATCTTGAGCGTCTCGGCGAACATGCGGATCGACGTCAGAGGCGTCCGCAGCTCGTGGCTCACCTTGGAGACGAAATCGGATTGGAGCTCGGAGAGGTTGCGCTCGCGACGCAAGAAGACCCACACGAGGATGGTGCCCGTCACCAGGGTGCCCGTGAACGTGAGGATGAGGATCCCCATGAGGAGGTTCACCGCCTCGCCGATCAACAGCAAGATGACGCCGATGGCCGAGAGCAGACCGGCGGGCACCAGCCCCAACGTCACCAGCAAGAGGACGATGCGCCGGTACCCCACGATCTACTCGGCGTCGCGGGCGTCGATCCGGCCGATCACGAGCGGCTCCACTGGCGGGGCGGCCGGCCCGATCGAGAAGGCCGCGCTGATCCGAGCGAGCGGCGCCTCGAGCTCGTTCCGGGCGCGCACGACGGCCAGCACCTCACCGGCCGACACCGCGTCGCCGGGCTTCTTGCGGAGATCGATCCCCACGCCGTGATCGACCGCCTGGTCGGCGCGCGTGCGCCCGGCGCCGAGCTCGATCGCCGAGAGCCCCAGCTCGAGCGCGTCGATGCCGGTGACGAAGCCGCCGCGCTCGGCGCGCAGCTCGATCACGTTCTCGGCGACCGTCAGCAGCGATGGGTCGGTGACCACGCGAGGATCGCCGCCGTGCGCGCTGATCATGCGCTCCATCACCGTCGCGGCGCGCCCCGACGAGATCGCGGCGCTCATCTTGTCGCGCGCTTCGGCGTCGGACGCGGCCACGCCCCCCAAGATGAGCATCTCGGCGCCGAGGGCGAACGTGCACTCGACGAGATCCGCCGGGCCGCCGCCGGCCAGCACCAGGAGCGCTTCACGCGTCTCGTTGGCGTTGCCGATCGCCAGGCCGAGCGGCGCGTCCATTCGCGTCAGTATCGCGACGACCTTCTTGCCGGCTGCGGTCCCGACGCGAACGAGCGCCGAGGCGAGGCGGCGCGCCTCGGCCTCGGTCTTCATGAATGCGCCGCGCCCGACCTTCACGTCGAGCACGAGTCCATCGATGCCCTCGGCGAGCTTCTTCGAGAGGATGCTGGCGACGATCAGCGGGATCGACTCGACGGTCGCGGTGACGTCGCGCAGGGCGTAGATGCGCTTGTCGGCGGGGGCGATCGTCGCCGTCTGGCCGATCATCGACGTGCCGACCTCGCGGATGATCTCGGTGAAGCGTGCGGTGTCGAGCGACACCGAGAACCCAGGGATGGCCTCGAGCTTGTCGAGGGTGCCGCCGGTGTGACCGAGCCCTCGGCCCGAGACCATCGGCACCGGGACCCCGCAAGCCGCTACGAGCGGCGCGAGACAGATCGACACCTTGTCGCCGACCCCGCCGGTGGAGTGCTTGTCGACCTTCACCCCGGGCACGCTCGACAGATCGAGCACCTCACCCGAGCGGGTCATCGCGTTGGTGAGCGCGACCGTCTCGGCGTCGGTCATGCCGCGCAGGAAGATCGCCATCAAGAGGGCGGTCATCTGGTAATCGGCCAGCGCGCCCGACCCCAGCGCCGCCACCACGCGCTCGATATCCTCACGGCGCAGCTCTCCGCCGTCTCGTTTGTGGGCGATGAGCTCGACGAGGCTCTTCACGCCCCGACCCTAGCACGGGCGATCGCGCGGAATCCCTCGCGCTCGGGCCGACAAAGCCGCTCGCGCGAGAGGCCGTCCCTGCGCTAGGCTAGTGGTCAGACCACATGGCCAAAGCGGAGCGCCCATGAAACTCCACCGAAGCTTGTGCCTCGCCGCGGCGGTTTGTGCGGCGACGGCCGGTTGCGACGACGCCGAAGACGGCAGCGGGGGCGGCGGCTCGACCGGCGTCTTGGCCACGGGCAGCGCGAGCGACAGCGCGAGCAACGGGTTCAACCCCAGCACCTCCGGCTCGAACGTCGGGGGTGGCGGCAACTGCTCGCCCAACCTCACCGGCACGGTGCGCGACTTCAAGGCGTACGACGGGGGCAACGGCCACCCCGACTTCGAGACGTTCGGGGGCGACGGCCTCGACGGTATCGTCGAAGCTACCCTGGGCCCCGACCACAAGCCCGTCTACGCCCACGCCGGGGGGACCATCTACACGACCGGGCCCGCCGAGTTCGACCAGTGGTACCGCGACGTCGCGGGCGTCAACATGGCATTCCCGTTCACGATCGTGCCCACGATCGATGCGAACGGATCGCTCGTCTACGACAACAGCGCGTTCTTTCCGATCGACGGCCAGGGCTTCGGAGACGAAGGCAACGAGCACAACTTTCACTTCACCTTCGAGCTCCACATGGAGTTCGCCTACCAAGGCGGCGAGGTCTTCACCTTCACGGGCGACGATGACCTCTGGGTGTTCATCAACGACCAGCTCGCCATCGACCTCGGCGGGCTCCACTCCGCGCTCAGCGAGACGATCGATCTCGACGCCCGCGCCGCCGAGCTCGGGATCACGCCCGGCAACACGTACCCGCTCGACCTATTTCACGCCGAGCGCCACACCAGCCAGTCGAACTTCCGCATCGAGTCGTCGCTCGAGTTCACGAACTGCGCGCCGATTGTTTATTGAGGAGTCTCTAGGCTCCTGCGCTTCCGAGCTGGGAGCTGCCTCTCGAGCCTGCTGCGAGCGCGCCTGCAGAGAACCCGAACGCCTCGCCCAGCTGCAAGGTTCGCGGCTGCTTGGGGTGTCCCCGCAGAGCGTTCTAGCCGGGAGGTCTGCAACTCAGACCTCCCCCCTCA
>CALKVR010000367.1 GCA_938004815.1 uncultured Polyangiaceae bacterium
CCTCTACCACCGGGAGGGGGCGCAGATCGTACCTCTGTCTACCGGCAGCACCGTCACCGTCGGGCGGGCGTCGCCGTCGGACGTGACGATCAACGACTTCAACCTCTCTCGGCAGCACGCGCGGTTCACGCTCCGCGAGGACGGGCAGCTCGTCGTCGAGGACCTGGGCTCGACGAACGGCACGTTGGTCGAGGGCAGCGCCATCGAGCGCGCCGACCTCGCTCCGGGGCAAGAGGTCACGCTCGGCAGCGTCACCGCGACGTTCCACGCGCTCATCGGCGAACAAGCGCCGCCCTCGTCGACCGACTTCGCCGGCCACGAGCGTTTCCGCGCCGCGCTCGAGACCGAGGTCGTGCGCGCGAAGTTCTTCGGGCGGCGGGTGGCCGTCCTCCTCTTGCGCGCGGTCGAGCCTCACGCGGCCCACGTCCGGTTCTGGGCCCCTCGCGTGCAGTCGCTGCTCCGGCCCGTCGATCGGCTCGGGCTCTACAGCAACGAGTCGATCCACGTTCTGCTCCCGGAGACGAACGCCAAGCAGGCCTCGGATACGGCCGCGCAGCTCATTGGGCAGATGGCCGACGCCGTCTCCCACCCGGCCACGGTCGTCTGCGGCATCTCGGTGTTTCCGGACACCGCGACCCACCCCGAAGAGCTCCTGGGCCAGAGCCGCTCGGCTGCCCAGGGCGCTACGCGAGCGGCGCCCATCCAGGTGGCCGAGGGTCAGGCGCCCCGAACGTTCACCCGAACCGAGGGAACGGCGGTCGAGTCGATGATCGTCGCCGAGAGCGGCTCGATGCAGCACCTGCTCTTGACCGCGGCGCGTGTCGCCAAGGGCAACCTGCCGGTGCTGCTCAACGGCGAGACGGGCACCGGCAAAGAGGTCTTGTCCCGCTACATCCACGAGCAGAGCCCGCGAAGCCGCAAGCCGCTCGTGTGCGTGAACTGCGCCGCGATCCCGCAACAGCTCGTCGAGTCGACGCTGTTCGGCCACGAGCGCGGCGCCTTCACCGGGGCCAACGCCCAACAAAAGGGCGTCTTCGAGGCCGCCGACGGCGGCACCGTCTTCCTCGACGAGATCGGCGAGCTCCCCGCCGCGGCCCAGGCCGCGCTGCTCCGCGTCCTCGAGACGAAGCGCTTCGCCCGCGTCGGCTCCACCAAAGAGATCTCGGTCGACGTTCGCGTCATCGCCGCGACCCACCGCGACCTCGAGCAGATGGTGGAAGAGAACCTCTTTCGCCAAGACTTGCTCTACCGCCTCAACGCCGTCCTGCTGCCCATCCCCCCTCTGCGCGAACGCCGCGAGGACGTCGCCGTCCTCGCGCAGCGCTTCCTCGAAGAGGCGAACGCCGCGAACGATGGCGAGGTCAAGACGATCGACACGAGCGCCGTCGAGCTCCTCCAGGGCTACGGCTGGCCCGGCAACGTGCGCGAGCTCAAGAACTCAATCGAGCGCGCGGTGGTCATCGCCCAAGGCGACACCCTCGTCGTCGACGACCTCCCCGAGCGGATCCGCGCCATATCCTTGCGCCCGCCACCCGTTCCGAGCTCGACCCTGGACGAGATCGAGAGCGCGAACAGCTCGTCGCCCCCGATAGACATCGCGCTCTCGACCATCGCCGGCGACTTTCGCACCCGGATGGAGAAGCTCGAGGCCGAGCTCCTCACCCACGCCCTGCGCGAGGCGGGGTGGAACCAGACCGAGACGGCGCGCCAGCTCGAGATGCCGCTGCGGACCCTCGTCTACAAGATCCGCATGCACGGCATTCGCAGGCCAGAGAGCGCCAAGAAACGTTAGCCTCGGGTCGGCACTCATCTTGCGATGGGGCTCGCGAGAGGACTTTCGAGCGAGATGCAATCGAGCACCACGCTGAAGCAGCTGTTGAACAGCCCCCCGGAGGAGCGTCGACTCGGCCCCTTCCAGCTCGTGCGCCCCCTCGGCCGCGGCGGCCAAGCGCCAGTCTGGCTGTCCAAAGAGGTCTACGGCCAGACCGAGCTTCGCATGGCGGCGATCAAGCTGTTCGCGCTGGGAGCGGACTCGAGCGATACGTCTCCGCCCGTCAGTCGCCGGGGGTATCGCGCGCGCGTCCTGGAAGAAGCCAAGGCGCTCTGCCGCGTCGAGCACCCGAACATCACGCGCTTCTATTCGATCGCCACGAACGACTCGGGCTCGGTCATCGGCGTCGCGATGGAGTACCTGACCGGCTTCTCGCTCGAGGCCAAGATCATCGAGCTCGGGCAGCTGTCGCTCGAGGAGACGCTGGTCGCGGGGGCCGGCATCGCCTCGGCCCTCAGCGCCGTGCACCGCGCCGGTCTCGTCCACCGCGACGTCAAGCCCGCCAACATCGTCGACGCGGGCGGGAGCTACAAGCTGATCGACTTCGGCATCGCGTGGGAAGACGCGGGCGACGCCGGCCCCACCTCGGCGCTCCCTGTCCTCGTCGACGATCTTCCGCTCGAGCTCTCCGCCGAAGAGAAGAGCCAGATCAGCGGCGCGATGACGATGCGGAACGTCCTCCCGCTGACCGGGAGCGCGACCCACACCGCTTCGATGCTCCACAGCGGGACGATCGGCTACGTCGACCCGGCGTGCGTCCGCCACGCCCAAAAGGCGAGCCCGGCCAGCGATCTCTACGCCCTGGGGATCGTGCTCTTCGAGTGCGTCACCGGGCAGCACCCGGCCGCGGTCGTCTCCGAGGAAGGTGAGGGCTTGAAGCAAGCCGTCCTCGACGGGCGCGAGCGCGCCGTCTCCCTGGCATCCGTCGCTCCCGCGCTGCCCAAGGCGTTCTGCGACCTGGTCGATCGGATGCTCGACCCCGAGCCCACCCATCGCCCTCGCTCCGCCGACTGGGTGGCGATCGAGCTCGAGCGGCTGCGCGGCGAGCTCCTGGGCAAGAAGCGCGAGCTGCCGCCCGAGGACGTCGGCCCGTTCCGCGGCATGGGCCGGTTCGAGTCCGCCGACCGCTCGGTCTACTTCGGCCGCTCGAGCGAGATCGCGGCCGCGCTCGAGCTCTTGCGTGCGAACGGCCTCGTCAGCTTGGTCGGGACATCCGGCAGCGGCAAGAGCAGCCTCGCGCGAGCGGGCGTCCTGCCTCGCGTAGAGGACGGCGCCTTGGGCCGAACGGTGTCGGCGTGGGACACGGTCGTCATCACGCCCGGCCACGATCCGAAGCGCGCCATCCTCGCCGCCCTCGGGCGTCTGCCGGCGGGCGGGGCGACCGAGATGATGTTCGAGGCCACGCTCGAGCCCGCCGAGATCGTGGCGATGCTCGCCGAGCGTGCGCAGGCGACGGGTCGAGGCGCCGTGCTCTGCGTCGACCAGCTCGAAGAGCTCGTCACGCTGTCCGACAACGCGTTCGCGGAGAGTCGCCGGTGGACCGCGGACCTCCTCGCCGCGTTCGGCGAGAGCGCCGTCCCCGGGGTCCGTGCGCTCGTGACCGCGCGGCGCGACTTGCTCGACAACCTCCTGACCGTCCCCGGCCTCGGGAGGTATCTCGTGCGGGGGACGCTGCTCGTCGAACCGCTCACCGACGCGAGCTGGTCCGAGGTCATCCGGCAGGCGGTCGAGTCCTATGGCTACGAGCTCGAGGCCGGTCTCGCAGATGTCCTCTTGGCGCAGCTGAAGGGCACCGCCGGCGCGATGCCGCTCGTGGGCTTCGCGCTCAGCGAGCTATGGGACAAGCGCGACGCCGCCGGGAAACGGATCACGAACGAGAGCCTGTCGGCCATCGGCGGCATCAGCGGCTCGCTCGACCGGCACGCCGAGGCGACGCTCGCGGCGCTCGTGCGCTCGAACCCGCAAGCAGAGACGGTCGCCCGGGGCGTCCTGCTCGAGCTGACCACGCCTCAAGGAACGCGAGCGACCGCCGACGAGAAAGCGCTCGTATCCGACAGCATCGAAAAGAAGGCCGTCTTGACCGCGCTCGAAGAACGACGGCTCGTCACCATCGGCTCCGAGGGCGTCACGCTCGCCCACGACTCGCTCCTGACCCAGTGGCAGCGGCTCCGGCGCTGGCTCGCCGAGGTCCGCGAGCACCGCTTGATGGCCGAAGATCTGGAGCGCGACGCCGCCAAGTACGAGGCGACGCCCGATGCCGCAGGGCTGTGGCGCAGCCGGCGGCTCGCGGCCGCGGCCGACTTGGTCCGAGATGGGCGCGTATCGC
>CALKVR010000368.1 GCA_938004815.1 uncultured Polyangiaceae bacterium
GATGGGGATCGCCCCGATCGCGTGCTCCTCGAAGATTCGGTGCAGCGCCCGCACGGGCGCGTCGTGGTCGGCGCAGATGATGTCGCGTGTGCAGACCTCTCCGGCAGTAACCCCCACGACGCTCCCGCATGCCAGCGCCATGGCTCCGGGCGGCAACGAGGGGGCCACGTCGCAATCGACGACGTCCGACTCGAGCGCTTCGTCGAACCGCACCGGATCGCCGTGGCCGCAGGTCTGACAAGCTTCTGCCGCGCGCAACGTTCCTTGCCTCGGACAATGCACGACCTCCTCTACGCGCTCACGACCTTTGCCATCAACGAATCGCTGCCGGTGGACGATGACGGAGTGCATGAAGCTGCCGGTAGCAACTCTCGGGCCACCCCGGCGACGTGCGAGATCATGGGTGATTTTAGGGGCGCCTCGGACAGCACGGCGCAAGGCTTGCTGGGTGGCGCACCCTCGACTCCGCACGAGGGTCAGCGCGGCGCGTCCGCGACGACCACGGTGTAGTCGACGTGAACCGGACAGCCGAGCGAGTTGGCGATCGTGCAGGCCGCGCCGGCGCGCTCCGCCAGCTTGCCGGCCAGCGCGCGTTCGCTCTCGGCGCCCACGACGACGTTCAAACAGACGTGGATCTCGGTGAACGCCGACCGGCTGCCTCTCTGGACGGTTCCGGCGCAGGTGCTCGAGGTACGAAAATGCCCCAAGCCGCTCTGGCGAGCCAGCGCGTGGAAGCTCGCCGTCATGCACGTTTCGAGCGCGCCGACCAGCAGCTCCTCGGGCGTCCAACCGTCACCCGGACCGCCGGAATCGGCAGCGGTCGCGACCGCGATCGGCGTGCGGTGCGAGGCCTCCAGAATGCCGTGCTTGACGGTCGAGGAGAGCCAGGTCCGATGGGTAGACGAGGAGGCCATGCGGCCAAAGAGGCAGCCGCCGTGCCAGCGACCCCTACTGTGTCGTCGACCTCGGCGGGCCGTCCTCCGCGAAGCTGAAGAGCAGCGTTCGCTGCTGGTTGTAGGAGTTGCGCTGGCCCCATTTCGGGCTCAGATCCGAGACCCAGTAGACTTCACCCGACACCAAGCGGTCGTCAGGGTTGCCGCTGCGCTCGGGCAGCCTGCGCAGATAGGCGACCATTTCGTCCTGGTAACCCTTGTTCCCGGAGAAGTGCATCCGGTTGAAGTAGTCGCTCCAGATCTGGTTGTAGCGGAGGCTCTCTGCGTCCAGGAGCTCCAGATCGGGCGGCGCCTGCATGAACGGGTCGAGGTGGCGGCCGTCGGCGGTGATCGCGTCGACCACGATTGTCCCGTCGTCCATCACCGGGTTGGGCGAGAACATGAACCACCCCTGGAGGAACCGAAGCTTGTGCGCGAGATCCTGGAGGAGCTCGGGCTGGGTCGACAGCTTCACCCCCGCCGCCTGCGCGGCGCCGGTCGCGTTGAGCGACGTGATGAGCGAGCTCCAGGGCTTCTTCGTCGACCAGAGCTCGACGAGCGCCTGGTTGATCGCCGCCACCAGCATGAAGGCGCAGATCACCTCGCGGACCCCCGCGCCCGCGAAGCCGAGGAGCCGGCTCCGCGGCGCCGGCGGCGTGCTCGGGCCCGTCTCCAAGCCGACGAACGAGGAGACGTCGCGGCGTGACGAGAGCATCGCGTCGATGGCGTGCGAAACGCCTGGCAACGCGGGGATCCATGCGAACACGGGACCGACGGGCAAGGCGCGCACCACGTCGGCGACGGCCTGGTGCCCGGTCACGATCGTGCCGTCCGGGCGAAGCACCGATAGGCGCGCCTCTCTCTCGGCGCTCGTCTCTGCCTCGTCGAAACCGAGCAGCTCGAACCGGTCGAGGCGCGCCAGGACGCGACACGCGAGCGTCGCGACCGCGCTGGAGGGAGAAAAGATGATGGTGCGCTCGCGTTGCGGCTTGCGCATCGCCGCGATCGTGACCTCCCAGTCCTCTCGGCTGAACAGCACCGTCGAGAACACACACAGCGCCCAGGCGAACGGGCCGAGCACGAAGCTCGTGCCGAACCCGATGTGGAGCGCGCAGATGAGCACCACCGCCAGGCGCTTCATCCACACCTTGATGTCCATTCCGTAGACGACGAGCCGCGGCAAGAGGAGCAGGAACGGGAGCGCGCCCTCGGCGATCAGGACGGCGGGCGTCATGACCTTGATGAGCCAGAACGGCACGTAGGTGCGAACCGCGGCCACGATCGGCGTAGCCATTCGGTCGTTGTAGAGAACGTAGTGGACGGCTGTGCCGTTGTGCCAGGCGGGGCCCGTCTTGTGGACGACGTTGAAATAGTAGATCGCGCCGAACTGGAGGCAGACCGCGAGGCCCACCAGCGACACGAACGGTTCCAACCGAAACGGCTCCATCATCCCCGCCCGGTCCCGGAGCGCTTCGGCCGTCTGCTCACGACGGAGGCGAAGCGACGCGCGCATGGCGTCGACGCTGAACCGATCGCCGAGCGGCAAGAACGCGGTCCACAAGAGGACCAGGTTCTGCACCACGTAGCCGCCGTTCTCGATGAACAGCACGCGGCCGTTCATGCTGGTGACGAAGAGCAGAGAGAGGATCTGCGCGACCTTGGTCCGGTACCCGACGAGCAGCATCAGGTACGTCACGAGGATCACGCCCCAGAGCGCCCAGAGCTCGGGCGCGCTGGTGAAGCCGTGCAGGAGCGAGAAGTTCCCCGCCTGCGGCTTCTCGAGGATGACCCAGGTCGGGAGCACCCCGCGATCGCCGAACATGTCGAGCCAGTCCGGCGTGCGCCGGAAAAGATCCATCACCAGGTAGAACCCGAGGAGGATGCGCGTCAGGCCGAGCGTGCGGCGATCGAAGGTCAGGTACGAGTCGCGAAGCAGAGCACGCCAAGTCATCGGACCGCGAGCGGTGGCAAATGCCGAGCCACCCGAAAAGCCCCCGAATATCCAGCCGTGATCGTCCGGGCTCGCGCCGACCTTGCGGCCGGCGCAAGCGCTGCGTCAGGCGCGGCGCTCGGCGGTGGTGGTCGCGAGGGACGGGTCGACGAAGTCGGCGAGCGCCCGCATGCCGTCGACGGTGGTGAAGACGCCGACGACCTTGGTGCCGACAGTAACCACCGCGCAGCCGAGCTTGTGGGTCGCCATGTCCTCGGCGACCGTCCGGAGCGGGGTCTCGGGGGCGACCGCGTAGACGTCGGTGGACATCGCCTCGCTCACCATCGTCTTCTGGTCATCGAGGTTCGCCATCGCTTTGATGAAGGCGAGGTCGCGCTCGCTGACCACGCCCACGAGCTTGCCGCCGTGGAGCACCGGCAGGTGCCTGACGCCGTGGGTCCGCATCATCTCGCGGGCCACGGAGAGCGGCTGCTCGTCACCGACCGTGTGGGCGGTCTTGGACATGTACTCGCGAACTGCGTGAACCTGTTTCATGCTGGACCTCGTTTCCACGTGATGGTTTGCAAGTGACCTGCCATCAGGGTTGCTTCGACGCGCAGCACGGACGGCTCTCTTCGGGGACGGGCAGCGCGCCCGACGCGACCACGGCCATAGCGGCGTGGACCGAGCCGCTGACGATCAGCAGCAGCCCTGCGGTCGCGCGAATGGCAGCGTGTCGCAGCCAGGGCGTCGCCCGGCCCGCGAGGAACGTCGCGACGCCGATGGCGGGGAGTGTGGCGACACCGAACGCGAGCATGCAAAGCGCGCCGAGAGGCGCCGAACCTGCGGCCAGCGCGAGCGCGAGCGCCGCGTACACGAGGCCACAAGGAAGCAGGCCCCAAATCAAACCGCGCGCGAACGCGGGCAACACGCCTGGCGAGCGTCGCAGCAGCTGGCCCCAGCTTCGCGACGAGGGCGTGGTGAGGCCCTGACCGCGGGCCTTGGCGCGCAGCACGCCCGAGAGCCGCGCACCGGCGACGATCAACGCCGCCGCCGCGACGAGCCGGGCCGTGAGCTGTGCGTTCGCGAGCTCGAGCGACGCCGATAGCTGCCCGCCGAGCGCGCCCAAACCCGCGCCCAGCACCGCATAGGTGACGAGCCGGCCCGCGTTGGTAGCGGCGCCGACCCGCAGGTCGACGCCGCGACGATCCGCGTCGGTGCAGAGCACGGCAGCGATGGGCCCGCACATGGCCACGCAATGCAGCCCGCCGAAGAGGCCCATCACCACCGCGGCGCCTACCGCCAGCGTGCTCATCGCGACACCACCACGGGGCCGACGAACTTGGCCTCGGCCGTGTGCGTCTCGCCGTCGGATTGACGCACGACCCGCAGCCGGACGTCCCGGCGCGCCGCCGTGGCGCCAGCCGCCACCGCGACGACGCGAATGCGGGCGTCGCGCATGGGCGCGATCACGACCCGCTCCTCGGAGAGCGCCACGTCGAGACCACCGCCGGCGTCGGGCGTGATGGTGAAGGACTCTTCGCTGCCGCTCTTGTTGACCAGGTGCATCGTGAAATGGTTCCTCGTCTCGCCTGCCTCGACGACGTAGGGCGCGCCGCGCTCGCGCTGCAGCGTGGCCTCGAAGCTGGTCCGCCTCGTGGCCGCGACCGTAGCCACGACCAGGCCCACCACGCCGAGCACGGCGTACGCCAAGAGGCGCGGCCGCCACCAGCGACGGGGCTTGCCCTCGAGACCGCGTTGCGAGTCGTATCGGACGAGGCCCTGCTTGCGACCGAGCTTCTGCATCACGTCGTCGCATGCATCGACGCAGGCCGAACAACCGATGCAGTCGAGCTGCAAGCCGTCACGAATGTCGATGGCCGTGGGGCAGACGACGACACAGCGCTTGCAGTCGACGCAGTCGCCGGCGGACGGATCGGTCGCCTTGCCCCGGGGCTCGCCCCGGGCTGCGTCATACCCCACGACGATGGTGTCTTCATCCGTCAGCGCCGACTGGAGCCGACCATAAGGACAGACGATGAGGCAGACCTGCTCGCGGAACCATGCAAAATCGATATAGATGACCGCGGTGATCGCCATGGCCCAGCCGAATGCAGCGGGGTGTGCGGCGGGGCCGAGCCAGAGCATCTTCCAGAGTGAGGGCAGCGACACGAACAGCCCCAAGGTGACGTGCGCCACCCCGAGCGCGGCGACGAGGAACGCCGCGTGTTTGGCCGCCTTCCTCACGATCTTGCCGGACGTCCACGGTGCGCGTGCCAGCTTGATCCGCTTCTCGCGAGGGCCCTCGATGAGGCGCTCGATCGGGCGGAACACGCCATCGAGGAAGACCGTCTGCGGGCAGGCGTAGCCGCAAAACACCCGGCCCCATAGCGCGGTGACCAGGGCGAGCGCGAAGCCGAGGCCCGTCAGGAGAAAGAAGAGGAGCCACGCGTCCTGCGCGTTGAACGCAGCGCCGAACGCGTAGAACTCTCGCGTCGCGATGTCGAGGAGGAGGGCGGGGCGCCCATTGACGTGCACCAGCGGCAGCGCGATCCACACCCCGATCAGCACCGCGAAGATGACGAATCGTACGCGATTGAACCGCCCGGAGACGTCGGCTGGATAGACGAAGCGGCGCCGGCCGTCGGTGGCGAGTGAGCCGGTGGGTTGTCCGGCGATCGGAAGGCGGCGCACGGTGTGACCTCAGGAGCGTTTGTCGCCCTGGGGAGCTTTGCCGCCAGGCGCGTGGGTGTTCTTCAGCGAGAGGACGTAGGCGACGACGGCGCGGACGCGCTCTTCGCCCAGCTGTTTGCCCCAGGCGGGCATCTGCTTCGGCAGGAAGCCGTCCTTGACGGTGGCGTAGATCTCCATCGGCTCCTCGCCGTGGATCCAGTACTCGTCGGTGAGGTTGGGCCCGATGTTTCCTCGGGCGCCGTCAGCGTGGCACGTGACGCATGCCTGCGCGAACGTCTCCTTGCCGCGCTCCACCGTCCCGGCGTCCTTGGACAGGGTGACGAGCATCTCGGGCGTGATTTCGCCAGCCTCCTGGATGCGGCGCGCCTCCTCGGCGATCGCTTCTCGCACCTCACGGGCATGGCGCGTCGAGGCCAGCTCGCCCTTTTGCAGGCTGTGAAAGTAGAGCCAATAGCCGGCGGCGAAGATGACTGCGCCGATGAAGGTCGCGAGCCACCAGCGCGGCAACTGATTGTCACACTCCTGGATGCCGTCGTACTCGTGAACGACTTCCTCGTGGCGCTCCTCGCGGCTCATTGCTTGTCTCCCTCGTCCAGAGCCAAAGCGGCTCGCTCGTCGTAGGTGGAGGCTCGGACCGCGTACGTGCGAATCAAGGTGAGCACGAACACGGCAAAGAAGATTCCGAGGCCGATCAGGGGGAGCAGAAGGAGAGGGCTGCTCTCGAACAATGCTGAGGTCATTCGTCCCATGGCGCTCTCCTCAACGGCTCCCGGCCAATACTTGTGCGGGGGCGGCGCCGGCCGGCGCGGCCGGGCCGATCCCGAGGCTCTGCATGTACGCGATCATGGCGACCATCTCGCTGTCGGGCGCGACCTCGATGCCCTGCTCGCGCAGGTCTCGGACGATGCCCTCGGCTTGCGCGCGAGCGTCCGCCTCGGCCTCCTGGACGTCGCGGGCCGAGTACGGCACCCCGACCAACCTGAGCCCGCGGAGCTTGGCCTCGGTGCCCGCGAAGTCGACGCGGCCGTCGAGGAAGTGCTGGTACGAGGGCATGTTGGAGCCAGGTGAAATCGCCGGCGGGTCGACGAAGTGCTGCACGTGCCAGGCGTGCGGGTTCTTGCCGCCTTCACGCGCGAGGTCCGGCCCCGTCCGCTTCGAGCCCCATTGGAACGGGTGGTCGTACATCGAGTCGCTCATGGTCGAGGGGTCGCCATAGCGCTGCGCCTCGA
Source organism: uncultured Polyangiaceae bacterium (assembly GCA_938004815.1). Lineage (GTDB taxonomy): Bacteria > Myxococcota_A > Polyangia > Polyangiales > Polyangiaceae > Xiheicaenibacterium. The sequence continues at coordinate 6,786 of CALKVR010000368.1, forward strand.
AGTCGAGCGGCCTGATCATCTGCGAGTGGCACGTGTAGCAACCCTCGCGGAGGTACAGGTCGCGGCCCTCGATCTCGAGCGCGGTCGCCACCCGCGCCGCCGCCGTCTGCTTGGGGCTCGGCTGAATGACCACCATCGGGACGATCTGGACGATCCCGCCGACGAGCACGGCGAGCACGGTCAACACCGTGAACACGAGCGCGCGACCCTCGAGGATGCGATGCCAGGTCGGGGCAGAAGAGCCGCCCTTGGGCGAGCTGAGCGCGCCGACCGCGAGCGTCATGCCGCCGATGACGACCATGACGGTCAGCCACGCGACTGCGCTCAGGATGTTGCCGGTGCCGACGCCGATGGCGAGCACGATCAGGATCGCCGACACGATTACGGCGCGTCCGAACACGAGCTTGTGCCAGGGCAGGCCGGGCTCGCTCGGAACGACCACGACCTCGGCCGAGTCGACGGCCGGCTGACCAGCGCGGGCCGTCCGGACCAGGTTGTACGCCATCATGATCATGCCCGTGAGGTAGAGCAGGCCACCGATGAGGCGGGTCCAATAGAGCGGCTTGAGCGCGACGACCGTCTCGACGAAGCTGGGATAGAGCAAGCTGCCGTCGGGCGCCTTGGCTTGCCACATCAACCCCTGCGTGACGCCGCTGACCCACATCGAGATCACGTAGAGGAGGATCCCGAGCGTGCCGATCCAGAAGTGCATGTCGGCGAGGCGCGTGGAGTGGAGCTTCGTCTTGAAGAGGCGCGGGACCATCCAATAGAACATCCCGGCGGCCATGAAGCCGTTCCAGCCGAGCGCGCCG
>CALKVR010000369.1 GCA_938004815.1 uncultured Polyangiaceae bacterium
CGACGCCGGGAAGGGCGCACTCGGTCACCGTGACGGCGTCGTTGGCGATGGCGAGGCGGGCGAAGTACGCCTCCGGATTCGCCCCGATCTCGCCCGCGACCCAGAGTCGCCGCCCCGCGGGCCCGCTCGCGCCCCCGACCCCCTGCACCTTGCGGAGGGTGACGGGGCCGGTGGCGGCGCTCGGTAGAACGGTGGCGGCAGCGGAGGACACACCGGTGGGGCCCGTGAGCAGGACACGACCGTCGGCCGTGATGCCGGCCAGGTCGGCAGGTGTGAAGGCCCACACGTCGACCCACGGCGGGCTTTGCGGTGGGCCGCAAGCGGGGGGGTCGGTGATCGTCAGGGTACACACGTGCGTGCCCGCTCCGAACGCGCGGTTTTCGGACGCGGCGACGGCGCGCAGGCTGAGGGCTGGTTCGAGCGTGGTCAGATCGAAGAGCAGCGGCATGCTCGGCGGCCGCAGCAGGAGAATCGACGCCCCAGCCGTGTACCAGGCGAATGGTGTCGAGGCGACGAACGCGTCCGTGGCACCGCCGTCGTGCACCTCTTCGGTGGTGGCGCTGAGCAGGTCGAAGAGCTCGGCGTTCGATGCCTCTGCGACGGCGACGGTCTGGCTCACACCGGCGGGGTCCGTCGCGCCATGCAGTGCCTGCGCGGCGCTGGAGAGCGGCTGCAGCACGGAGATCGCGCCGTCGGTGACGTCATAGAGGAGCGGCTCGGAGTCTGCGGTGCCGGCGGCGAGGACGCGCAAGGGGGTCGCGGAGGACTCCAGCCCCACGACGTGATCGAGCGTCGGCACCGACCCGGCGGCGTGCAGCACCTCGACCGCCCCGCACGCCGGCAGGGCAGGGCCACCGCCACCGCCGCCCGCGGCGTTGCCCCCGCCGCCGATCGGCTCGCCCCCGCCGCGCGGCTCGTCACACTTCGACCCCTTGCAACCGGCCTTGTCGTCGACGCACTCGGCGCGGCCGCCCTTGGCGAGGCACGTCGTGCCCTCGCTGCAGACGACGCCGGCGCAATAGCGATCGAGCAGGATCGGGATGTCGAGCATCGTGTGCTCGGCAAAGACCACGGTGCGCCGAGCGACGATGCAGCTCTTGGGGTCGAAGGTCTTGTCGCTCGCGTCGCCGGTTCGGGCGAAATCGAGGCAGCGCTCGGCGGTCGTGGTCGCGTCGAGCGCGCCGACCACGATGACGCTCGCCTGGCCCGCGCCGCCCTCGGGGAACACGACGATCTCGCCGATGTCGTGAATGCCGCTCTCTCGAGGCGTGCAGGCGCGGGTCGTCGTGGCGAGGTCGGCCTGGGCGGTCTCGGCGGTGGCGGCCGCGTTCAAGCCTGTCTCGAACAGCGTGCCAGCAAGCGGGACGTCCGGCCCGCAGTCGACGTTCGTCGTGATGACGAGGGTCGCCTGGGTCGGATCCAGGCACGCCTGCACGGTGAAGAGCGTCGCGAAGGCGACGGCCGAGCAAGCGAAGCTACGCACGCCCCCCATCCTAGCACCGGGCCTAGCACCGGGGTGGCCGCTGGCGCGATCAGCGGACGTCGTAGCCGGGGGCTCCGCGCCCGCCGACACCGAAGCCGCGCGCGAGCCTGACGAAGGTCCAGACCGTGCCCGCGACCTTGCGCAGCTTGGAGACGCCGACGCGCTCGTCGTAGGCGATGGGCAGCTCGACCACGTGGTAACCGCGCTTGGCCGGCCAGAGCAGCGTGTCGATCGGTAGCGCGTCGCCCTCTCCGTCGAAGTCGAACGCGCGGATCACGCTCGAGCGGTAGCCGCGCATGCCGCTGTGGACGTCGACGGTGGGGACGCCGTGGAGGGCGTGGGCGAGGGCCGCGAAGCCGCGGTTCGCCAGGTAGTTGGGGACGGGCATCGCCGCGGGCCGCGTGCGCGTGCGCGCGCAGTTCACGACGTCGGCGCACTCTTCTTCGAGTATCCGCCGAACCACGCGGATGTTCTCGGGCGGATAGGTGAAGTCGCAGTCGAGGTAGATGAGCGCGTCGCTCTGGCGGGCCGCCTCGTACATCAAGAGCTCCATCGCCGGTCCGTGCCCGCGCGGGGGCAGTTGGCGGAGCACCCGGGCCCCGAGGCGCGCCGCGATCTCGGGGGTGCGGTCGCGCGAGCTGTCGACGCACAGGATCTTGGCGTCGGGCGCTTCTTCGCGGATGCGCCCGATCATCCTCTCGATGCTGTCCTCTTCGTCCATCGTGAGCATGCCGATGGTGAGCGAGAGGGGGCGTGGCCGAGGCCGCTTGCGCGCCACGACCACGTTCTGGAACGCGAGGAGCCCCGGCCAAGCTCGCGCCGCCACGTCCTCGAACGGCCGGACGAGGCCGAGATAGGCTTTGTACGGGAGCGATTCGGCGAGCGCGGTCGGCTCTTCGGGGTCGGCGCCGAGGGCGCCGCTCCGCAAGAGGGCGAGGATGGGCTGTTTGGCGGCGCGCACCCCCATCGGGTTCTCGGTGATCTGCATCACCTGGAGCCCGGCGCCCTCGACGAGGTCGACCGCCGAACGCCGCGTGAAGAAGCGGAGGTGGGTGCGGTCGAGGATGCCGCTCGGGCCGTAGTCGAAGCGGCCGCCGAGGAGGCCGAGCCGAACCGGCCACGCGGCGACGTTGGGGAGCGAAACGATGATGCGGCCCTCGTCTTCGAGGAAGGGGAGCATGCGATCGAGGACGGCGCCCGGATCGCGCGTGTGCTCGAGGACGTCGCCGAAGAGCATGAGGTCGAAGCGGCGCTCGCCGAGCGCAGCGCGCACCGACGGCGTGCTCTCGAGGTCTCCGACGATGACCTCGTGGAGCTTGCTCGTGGCGCGAGCGAGCGAGCCGGCCGCGATCTCGAGGCCGGTCACGTGGGCGCCGCGGTTGCGGGCGTAGAGCCCGTTCAGGCCGATGCCGCAGCCGACGTCGAGCACGCGGTGGGGCC
>CALKVR010000370.1 GCA_938004815.1 uncultured Polyangiaceae bacterium
GGTCCTGGTAGATCGGCCCGTTCGGGCCGACGCCCGGGGGCATCCAGCCCGAGTCGTCTTGTGACCACTCTTCACCGGGGCCCTCGCCCGTGCCGTCGTCGACCACGGCGCCGTCGCCGGTCGCCCCCTCGGCGTCGGGGTCGCCCGTGCCGGTGGCTGCGCTGCGCCGGTCGCGGCGCCGCTCGCGTGGCATCGACGGATCGACGATGGCGGCACCGGCGGTCTCGTCGTCGTTCGGATCGACGACCTCGTCGAGCATCGGCTGCTGGTCGGGAGGCAGCTCCTCTTTTTCGATCTCGACGTCGACGAGATCGAGCTCGCGCGTGTGCTCGCGCGCGAGCAGGTTCACCTCTGGGAAGGTCCGGGCCACGAGCAGCGCCCCTGCGTGCAGGACGATGGCCCCGATGAGGGTGTACCCCTCGACTCGTCGGGAGCTCACGCGATCCCCCGTTCGTCCCAATCGTCCCGGGGGGAGGCGCCACGATCGCGCACGGGCAAAAGCCCGCCCAGCCAGGAGCGCGCGCGCCGAACGACCGCGGCGCGATCGCTCGCGGGCACGAGGCCGTGCCGGCCGGCTTGGCGGATCTCGTTCATGGCGGTGCGCATCGCTTCTACCACGGAGGTGTACACCTGTTCCACGATCCCGGGGTCGTCGGCCGCCGATGGCGGGAGGCCGAAGCGCATGGGCGCGAGGATGCGGGTGTGGATCTTCACCGGGGGGGGCAGATGAGGAAACGGCACCCCGAGGACCAAGCCGTAGGGAAAGGCGAAGCCGATCGGTGCGACGTTGGATCGGAAACGGCGGTCGAGGCCGAGTCTCTGCGCGATGCCCTTGCCGTCGGTGAAGAGGAACAGCGACTCGTGGGCTCCGGCGCTGACCACCGGCATGATGGGCACCTGTTCGCGCAGCGCCAGGCGCACGAACCCACGGCGGCCGACGCGGTACCGGTCGCGGAACGGCTTGCACGCGTCGACGTCGCCGCCCGGGAAAACGAGGACGGCCGCGCCGCGCTCGAGGGCCAGCCGGCCGTTCTCGGGGTTCGCGGCGAGAGCCCCCGCCGCGTTGAGCCAGGCCCCGGCCGCGGGAACCGAGAACGGGACGTCGTGCATGAGCCCGTACCCGATACGCCGTGGCGAGTATCGGCGCCAAAAAGCCGTCATGTGACAGAACATGTCGGGGGTGCCGGTCATGCCGTTGTGGTTGGCGACGAACAGCACCGGACCGGCCGGGACCTCGGCTTCGAGCTCGGTCTCACAACGGAAATAGTCGTCGTAGAGGACGTCCATCAGCGGGATCACGTCGCTGATGAACGCTTCGTCCCTAGCGTCGAGATCGTGCGGGTGCACCCCGCGGGTGGCGACCCGCGCGAGGGCGGCGGCCGCTCGAACGAGCTGGTCGCGCGATGGGCGAGGGGCGCGCGCGATGAGCGTCAGCCGGGCTTGGCCTCGATCTCGCGACCGCGCACCTGCCGGGCCCCCGGGGTCCGAGGCACGCTGATGGGCAGCTGACCTCTCCACGCCCTCTTGACGTAGCGCGCGAGGGTGCAGAAGGGAAGGCGCGGGCCCGGTTTTGTCCGCTGGAGAACAGAAATCGGACGCGCTGCCCCGCCTCAGCGTGGCAGCGTGACGCGCAGGCCGGGCCGCAGCCCGTGCTTGCGGGCCCAACCGGCGTTGACCTCGAGCACGTATCGGGCGGGGCAGGCGGGGCCGAACGTCGCGGTGCTGAGGGTCGGGGTGTTCTCTTCGATGCCGACGATGACCCCCGCGTCAGAAATGAAGATCATGTCGAGCGGGATGCACGTGTTCTTCATCCAGAACTGGAGCGGACGCTCCTCTTCGAAGATGAACAGCATCCCCGCGTTATCACCGAGCTCTTTTCGGTACATGAGGCCGCGCATGCGATCGGCGTTTTTCTTCGCGATCTCGACCGCGACCTCGAGCTCGGGCTGATCGGGGAAGCGCACGACGCCGAGCCCGAGCTCGGGCGCAGGCCCGGGATCGTCGGGGCACGCGGGCGCCGGCACCGGGCCCTTCACCAGTCGCTCGGGCGTGTCGCCCCAAGCGTCGAGGCAACCTTGCGGCGCGCCCGACGCGACCGGACCGGCCGAGGTCGTCGCCGAGCCCGATGTGGCGTCGGTGGGCGACGCCGTGGACTGCGACGCCGGCGGATCGCGGCGCGCCGAAGGCACCGGTTCGGGCGCCTTGGGCTCGCATGCTGCGAGCGCCATCACGAGCACAAGCCACCGGACGCCACGCATGGTTCGGACCCTCTCTACCACGAGGTCAAAAGCGCTCAAACGCCACGGATCGGCTCGGCGCGTTGGCCGGGCCCGGGCTAGACTCCGCCTCATGCGGGTTCGCTTGCTTCTCGGGGCGCTCTGCGCGCTCTCTTTGCCGACGGCGCTCGCCGCGATCGCCCCGGCGTGCAACAGCGACGTCATCGTTCCCGACGGCGACGACGACGGCCAGGGTGGCGACGGCGGGAGCGGCGCGTTCTCGCCGTCGACGACGGGGCCTGGCGGCAAGGACGCCGGCAAAGACGCGCTCTCCGAGTACCACGAAGAGCCGTGCAAGAACCCACCGCCACCGATCGAAGACTTTCAGTGCGACCCCTACGCGCAGGGCAACGGCGACTGCGAGTTTGGCGAGGGCTGTTACATCTACGTCGACTACCCGTCCGAGCCGTGCGGCCAGGAGATCTACGGATCGTACTGCGCGTTCGCGGGCCCCGGGCAGCAGGGCGACCCCTGCGGCGGGGGCCAGGACTGCGGCGGCGGTCTCGTGTGCGTCGTGACCGGCGCCGGCACCCAGTGCGTGCAGCTCTGCCAGCTCGACCAGATCGGCGCCTGCCCTTCGGGGCTCATCTGCGAGCCGATCGACGTCGAGGGCTTCGGCGGCTGTCTCTGACCTCGTTCTGAACCCAAGAGCGCTCCTCTTTCCACGGACTTATGGCTGCCAATTCACCCCCCCGGCCCCCCTCCC
>CALKVR010000371.1 GCA_938004815.1 uncultured Polyangiaceae bacterium
TGGTGGCTTGGTGGCGGTAGACCAGGGCGAGCTCCAGGCGCTCGTGCGGGCGCACGGGGATGCCAAACTCGGGATAACGCTCCGTGGTCAGATCCGCGTCCACCTCGTGGCGCAGCTTGGAGTCATAGGGGTGGAGCAAATCCGCGGTGCCCGTGATCTCGAAGCGCCCGCGGGTCGCGGCCAAGAAGGCCAAGCCGCCGCCCAGCTCGAGCCACTCCACCGGCCGGATGGCGAGGTTCGCCGCCAGGTAGATGACGCTGGACCGGTTGTCGTAGAGCTCCCAGCGCGGCACCTCTTGGCGAAGAGCGGTGATGCGCGAGAGCCCCTCGTCCGGGATGAACGTGGCGATGCCGATCCCGATCGGCAGGCCGAAGAGATCTCCGGTCGCGGCGAGCCCGAAGATGATGCCATGCGAGCTCGTGACGCCCGAGTCTTTGCCGTTGATGAGCAGGTTGTTGTCGGCGTGGAAGTACCCGAACCCGAGCCGCACGCCCTGCTCGCCGGTGAGGCCGGCGGGGTTGTAGTAGTTGGCTGAGAAATCGCTGACGTCGGCCGACACGGCCCCGCCCATGGCGGCGGCACGCGAACCGAATCCGTACGTCCAGGGCTCGTGCGCGCGCGCCTCGCGCGGCACGTGGCTACCCGCCGCCACGACGAGCGCCGCTCCCAGAGCCCGAGCGCGCGTGCTCAAAACGCGACCCCCGCGGTGGTGCCCCCGGCCAGGATGAGACCGCCGGTCGAGATCGACGGCCGCCCGGGGTTCTCGCCGGTCACGTCGGGGCCCTTGTCGTGGGTGCGGCCATGGATGATCCCGAGCTGGCCGAAGAAGTCCATTTTGAACCCACGCGCGATGGGCTCGGACACGTCGAGCCCGAAGCCGAACGTGACGTGGCTCCGCGCTTCTTCGTAGACGTTCGCCTCGCGCGTCTGCTCGGGGCCGGGCGCCGACTCGAAAAAATAGCCGGCGCGCGTCAGGAGCTCGACGCCGTCGCGTGCGGGGTAGCCGAGCTCGACCCCCGCCCGCGCGATCACGGTGTCGGAGAACTCGGGCTCTTCGGGGAGCGGTGCCGCGCACGTAGGCAGATCGAAGGTGCGGACGTCGAGGGGGCAGCGAACGGTGGCCTCGGCCAGGCCGGGGTACTGCGACCAGCGTCGCCAGCCCACCGAGACGGCGCCGCGAATCGGCCCCTCGACGCGGGCAAACTCGGTCTCGAGCTGAAGCGGATCGTACTGCGCGACGCCCGAGACGAAGACGGGCGGCACCACCACCGTGCCGAGATCCTTGATGTCGATGCGCACGTCGAACTTGCCCTCGAGGGGGCCGTGGAACGCGAGCCCCGCGCGCCAGCCGCCCGGCACGTCGACGCTCACCCCCGCGACGGGAGCGTAGCTCGCGACGAGCGTGTCCTGTACGACCGCGCCGAGCTTTCCGGTCGAATCGACCGCGGCCAGCACCGTCCCCGAGAGCGCGGCGAGCACCTCCATCCCGAGCCCGACGCGCACCCCCCAACCGACGTCGACGCCCAGGCCGACCTGGGCCGCGATGCTCTCGACCCGATCGGGGAGCAAGAACTGGGGCCGCTCGACGTAAAGGATGCGGCTTCGAACGACGATGTCGAAAGGAGTCAGGAACCCGAACCCGAGGACGAACCGGTCCTTCAGGGGGCCGGGCATAGGGATCGGGAGCGCGCCCCCGAGGACGCCCGCGGCGAGCCCGTCGCTGCCGATCGGGCCATCGGCCTCCAGCGCGAAGACGATCCCCACGAGGCCGAGGTTCAGCTCGGGCACCCGCTGCAAGCTGAGGAGGGCGGGGTTCGAGTAGACCGCCTCGTAGCCGCGCGCCGACGCGACGCCGGTCGCGCCCATGCCCTGGCTCCGGGCGCCGTAGCCGATGACGTCCTGAGGCGAAGCCTCGGCGATCTGCGCGACGGAGAGGCCCGCGAGGACCGTGAGCAAACCAGCGACCGAGGAGCCCACCCGCATGAGCACAACGAAATGAACAACAGGCGACAGGCGATTGACAATGAACAACGCACACGGTGGCCAGCGAGTTCTTCATCGCCTGTCGCCGGTCGGGCATTTATGTTCTCCTCGCATGCTCGAACCGCCGCTCGCCACGCCCAAGCCGGCGCTCCAGGGGCTGGTGCCCGAAGAGATCGCCCAGGTCTGCGGGGTAGACGTGGGCTCGGCGCGGCGGATCGCGTCGCTCATCCACAAGGGCGGCGGCCTGCCCGCTCGGTCGCCGGCGACGCTGCGGCGGGCCGCGCTCGACGCAGCCAAAGCAGCGGGCGCGCTGCCCGAGCTGGCGATCCGCGAGCGGCGGGCGAGCACGGTCGACCCGTTCGTGAAGTACGCGTTCGAGCTACATGACGGTAATGTCATTGAAACCGTGCGAATCCCGCTGGAGAAGCCGGGGCGGTTCTCGGTCTGCGTCAGCTCCCAAGCGGGCTGCGCCCTCGCCTGCGCCTTCTGCGCGACCGGCCGCCTCGGCCTGACGCGCAACCTCGAGGTCTGGGAGATCGTCGAGCAGGTGCGCCGCGTGCGCGCCGAGCTGCCCGAGGGTGGTCGCGTCCACGGCGTCGTGTTCCAGGGGATGGGCGAGCCGCTCTCGAACCCCGAGCGCGTCATCCGCGCCATCCGTGTCCTCTCCGAGCCCAGCGCGCAGGCGATCGATCGGCGCAACATCACGGTGTGCACGGCGGGGTTGCCGGCCGGCATTCGCATGCTCGTTCGCGCGTGCCCCGACGTCCGGCTCGGCCTCTCGTTGGGCGACGTGCGCCCAGGCAGGCGGGGCCGCCTGATGCCGATCGACGACAAGAACCCCCTCGAGGCCGTCCTCGAAGCGGTCGGCGAGCACGCGCGTGTATCGGGGCACGCGCCGATGTGGGCGTACACGCTTCTCGCCGGCGACAACGACACGCCCGACGCGGCCGAAGCGCTGGCGTCGCTCGCGCGCGGCTTCGCCGACAGGCACGGCGTGCGGCCACGGCTCAGCCTCATCCCGTTCAACCCCTCCGAAGGCCTCGGGTTCCGAACCCCCACCCACGAAGGCATCGAAGCGTTTCGGGCCGTCCTCCGCGCGTGCGGGGTCGGGAGCATCCTGCGCTACTCGGGTGGCGGTGACGTCGGCGCCGCCTGCGGCCAGCTCGCGCCGCGGCCGCTGGGGGCGAAATAGCGGCCCAGCCGCTGCAGTCTGGAGACGGTGCCCGCCGCGGCACCATGCTAGCGTAAGCCTCCGATGTTCGGCGTGGACGTCTCCGAATTCATGGTCCTCCTGGTCGTGGGGATCGTCGTGGTCGGCCCGAAGCGCCTGCCCGAGCTGATGCGCAAGGCGGGCGGCTACATCGCCAAGCTCCGTCGCTTGAGCACGAACCTCCGCGCGCAGAGCGGCATCGATCGCATCCTTCGCGAAGAGGGATTGGACAAGGAAATCCGCGAGCTTCGCGCGCTGCGCGAGAGTCTGTCGAAGCAGGCGATGCTCGACGGCCTGGTCAACGCCGTAAACCGCCCGGCTCCGGCTCGCCCGCTGCCCGCGCGGCCGCTGCCATCCACCAAGCCGACCGCCGCCCTGCCCGCCGGCGACGCAGCGCAAGAAGGCGAGACGAAGGAGGGCGGCCTCGATGGCGCGGCCGAGCCCGACGCCGGCCTCGACGCCGAGAGCTCGGCCGCAGCGACGCCAGGCGCCGGCGCCGCACCGGGCGGCGCGCCCGCGAACCCGGCCGCC
>CALKVR010000372.1 GCA_938004815.1 uncultured Polyangiaceae bacterium
CCGCGGCGCACCCATCCGCGGCATCGCGGCGAAGCTCGAGCTCGACGAGGGCGGGTTCGCCGGCGAGGGCGACATGTATCTGTTCGCCAGCATCCTCAACGAGATGTTCGCCTCGTACGTAGCCCTCAACTCATTCACCCAACTGACCGCGGTCGGTCAGAGCACTCGCGTGGAGTACAAATGGGAGCCGAAGAACGGCCACCGCTACCTGATCTAGGCGAGCGCCTTCGGCAGCTCGAAGAGCAGGGAAAGCGCTACGCGTTCTTCCAGCTGCTCTTTTTGCTCGAGCGGCTCCACAGCGGCTCTCCGTCGCTCGGCGGCACCGGCCCCGTCGCGAACGAGAAGATCCGCCTTCGACCCGACGCGTCGATGGGCTTCCCCTCGAGCGACGTGGCCGAGGTCGCCCACATGAAGTTCGCCGACGGCGTCGAGCGAACGCGCGTGAGCACCACGTTCATGGGCCTATACGGCGTCTCGTCGCCGCTCATGAACTACTTCATCGAGAACGTCTCCCAGCAGGAGTATCAGGGCCAACAGCAGCCGGCGCGCGAGATGCTGGACGTGATGCACCACCGCATCCTCTCGCTGGTGTATCGCGCGTGGACCAAGTACCGCCTCTACGTCGGGTACCGAAAGAACGGCGGCGACGCGTTCACGCGGCGGATGCTGTGCGCCACGGGGATCGACGGCTTCGGCGTCCACAACACGCCCATCCATCGCTTCCTGTTCCTTCGCTACGCGCCCATCCTGGCCTGGCGCGCGCGAACGGCCCACGGCCTGGCCATCGCGCTCCACGAGCTCTTCGGCAACTTGGGCGTGAAGATCGAGCAGTTCGTCGGAGCGTGGACGCTGATCGAGCGGCCCTACCGCAACCGCATCGGCCAGGCGAACTCGACGCTCGGCGAGAGCCTGACCATCGGGCGCTACGTCTTCGACGCGTCGAGCCGATACAAGATCGTCCTCGGCCCGCTGGGCTACGACGACTACCTCGCGTTCCTCCCCGGCGGGCACAAGCGCCCCATGATGCGCGGCGTGTGCGCCGTCTTCACGCGTGGATACTACGACGTGCTGCTCGAGCTCCACGTGAAGCCCGACGCCGCGCCGCGGTTTCAGCTCGGCTCCCCACGCGCCTCGACGCTCAAGCGCACCGCCTGGCTCGGCGGCCCCAAAAAGCCGTTCATCCTCACCGTTCCGCTCGACGACCCGAAGCCCGAGACCGCAGAAGAGGACGACGATCGCGGCGAGCCGCCGCCGAACCCGTTCGAAGAGGCGGCCCCCGCCGAAGACGCCGAGGCGGCGCAGTAGGCGCCGCGCGCGGGCTCAGTACACGACGAGCGAGGACACGGCCTGCGAGACCTCTTCTCCGATCGGGTCGATGAACCCGCGGTGAACGATCTGCACCAGCAGCACGCGCTGCTCGCTGCGGACGAGGATCTCGGTCGAGTACGCGTCGTACGGCTTGGGCTTCGCCCGGACGACGGTCTTCATCAGGTAGGCCCGCCCCTGCGAGTTGGCGGTGCCGATCGGCTGGCGGTTCGAGAGCATCTGGCCGCCCTGGCTGATGGTCTCCTGCTCGTAGCGCTTGAGCACCTCGGACCAGGGCTCGCGGTCGGGGTCGACGCGCTCGTAGATGGAGAACGTGAACTGGCGCGGAGACTGGTACTGGATGAACCGCTTCTCGTCGGTGTAGTCGGCGTCGCGGATCGTCCAGTCGACCGGGCGAGAGAAGCGGACGTCGCCGTCGAGCACGCCGACGCCGACGTACCGCGGCAGGGTCACCGTCTTGTCGCGATCCAGCTTGGGAAAGTAGACCTCCCAGCTGCGGTTCTTGTCGATGACGCCGCCGCCGTGGAGGTAGAAGACCTCGTCGATCTCGGGGGCGGTCGGCGAGCCGCCGCAGCCGACCGCCGAACCGGCGATCGCAGCCACGAGGCAGGCGATGCTCTTCTTGGACATCGTCTTCCCAGCGTAGAGAAATCCCCCACGGGGCGCCAACTTCGTGGGGATGGCGTCGAGTTTGCCCCTCTGGCTCCGGCTGAAATATCTTGGGGATGTGCTGGGACCGTCACCGTCGCCTCACCAGGATCCCCATGGCTGCTAATTCACCCCCCCTGCCCCCCTCGCGAGCGCGAGGGGGGAGACTTGCGCGCGCGCTGGTCCTCGCTGCGAGCGCGCTCTGCGCGACGGGTTGCGTGGGCCTCGACGCCGGCGTCGAGTATCCGGACGTGTCGGACATCGACCTCGACGACTACCTGCTCACCCCCGAGGGGTACGAAGACCCGTCGGTGGCGTTCGGCAAGTTCAAGCTGTCGCCGAAAGTGTGCGAAGGCATCGACACGAAGATGGTCACCGGCCCCCTCGACCAAGAGGACATGACCCGGTTTCTCGCGAGCCGCGGCATCGAAAAGCTGCCGAAGCGGGCGCGCGACGACCTCTGGTGGTTCGAGTTCCTCGCAGAAGAGGACGACCCCGGTGAGGGCTCGGTGCGGCTCCGCCTCGCGATCCTGAAGGACCGCAACGGCGCCGCCAAGGACCTCCACGACTCCCTGCTGCAGCACGGCCCCGGGTGGTGGGGGGTGCGCCGCGGCAACCTCGCGATGCTCGCGCCCAAGACGAGCCTCCGTGAGGCGCTCCGCTTCGCGATCAAGTACCGCCTGGTGTGTTGGGGAACGTTCACCTACACGGGCGTCGACGACGTCTACGTGATCGCCGGCGGCTACAGCGAGTTCTAGGGTTCATGGGCTATACTCTCGATCGAAGGCGCGGAGACAAATGAACGCCAAGCGTCGCTTCCTTGTTCGATCTCTGTGGCTGGTCGGGTTCGTGTCGCCCGGGGCGCTGCTCCTCGGCTACGGCTGCGATTCGGCGACACAGTTCGATGACCTCTGCGGCTGGGTGAGCGATCCCGAGAACTGCTACCGCACGTTCTTCGACGACATCGAGGCGCGGTGCGGCGCGGCGAACGAGCCGCGCCCGGGCGTCTTCCCCTCGCGTGATCAGCTCGACACCTGCTTCCTCACCGAGGGCGGCCTGGTCATGTTCGAGCCGCCGTTCGATCTGAACGTCCCGATCGAAGAGAGCCTCGAAGAGTTCCGGTTCACGATCATCAACCCCGACTCGTCGCCCTGCGGCACCATCACGTTCAAGGCGAAGTACGACTTCAGCGTCGAGATCGTGGGCGATCCCGTCCCCGACGGCGGCATCAAAGAGCCCGATGACGTCACCGGCGGCAAGTTCCTCATGGCCGGCGGCAAAGACACCGACACGCTCAGCGTGCTGTGCCCGCAGAACCCGGCCGCGTTCACGTTCGATCGGCTGCAGATCACCGAGTGCCGCGACTACGAAGAGATCCTCCCCCACGCCGAGATCGACTTCAACCCCGGCGGCGTCGAGCAGACGGGCCTGGTGCGCCTGCGCGTCTTCTATCCCCCGCTCGAGGGTGAGCTCAAGGGCTCGTCTCCCACGCCGATCACGTACTTCGAGTGCGCGATCCCCGCCGCGCCGCCCCTTTGCGCCAACGGCGTGAAAGACGGCGCCGAGACCGACATCGACTGCGGCGGCGGGTTCTGCACCACGCGGTGCGACGACACCCAGATGTGCCTGACCGACAACGACTGCATCAGCGGCGTCTGCGACATCGTCGAGGGCCTGCGCGTCTGCATCGGCCCCACGTAGCCGGTACGAGACGAGCAGCTACGAGACGAGCAGCTTGATGACGAGCGTCGTGCTCCCGAGGCGGAGGCGATCGTTGTCGTGCAGCTGCCGCTGCTCACCGGGGTTCAGCTTTTGCTCGTTCAGGAACGTGCCGTTGCGCGAGCCGTCGTCCTGAACGAAGGCCTGGCCCGTCGACGGATCGGCCGACACGCTCGCGTGCTTCGAAGAGGCGCTCGCGTCGTTGATGCCGATGTCGGTCTTGTCGGAGCCGGCGCGGCCGAGCTGCGTGCGGCCGCTGCGAATCGGCCAGAACACGCCGGTGGGCTCGTTCTGAAACGTCACCAAGAAGCCGACGAGGATGCCGTTCGCCCCGCCGACGGCCCCTTGCGGCTGCTGTGCACCGGCGAGGACGCCGGGGCTCATCGGCAGCGCCGTCGGGGGCACGGGCGGCGGCGGCCCGACCACGGGAGGCGGCGGCGCGAAGCCCGGGTTGAGGCCCATGCCTCCGGGCATCATCGGGGGCTGGTTGATGATCGCGGGCGGCGGCGGCGCGAGCGGAGCCCCCGAGACGAGGCCGACCATCGGCGGGGGCGCGAC
>CALKVR010000373.1 GCA_938004815.1 uncultured Polyangiaceae bacterium
GCCGGGTCACGCGCGACGCGCTGCCGGCCGCCGACGACGAGTATCGCGCGTTCGAGGCCACGTTTCCCTTCGACGAGACGGCCGACCAGGGCCGCGCCATCGAGGACGTCGAGCACGACCTCGAGAAGCCCACGCCGATGGATCGGCTCGTGTGCGGCGACGTGGGCTTCGGCAAGACCGAGGTCGCCATCCGCGCCGCGTTCCGCGTCGCGGCGGCGGGCCGGCAGGTCGCCGTGCTTTGCCCGACCACCGTGCTCGCCCAGCAACACTACTTGTCGTTCCTGGCGCGCATGCGTGACTACCCGATCACGGTGGCAGCGCTCTCCCGGTTTCAGTCCAAGGCCGAGCAAGACGACGTCGTGCGCCGCGTGAAGGCGGGCCTCTGCGACGTCGTGATCGGCACGCACCGCTTGCTCTCGAAGGACGTCCACTTCAAAAAGCTCGGCCTCCTCGTGGTGGACGAGGAGCAGCGCTTCGGTGTGACCCACAAGGAGCGCATCAAGCAGCTCCGGTCCAACGTCGACGTGCTCACGCTCTCGGCGACGCCCATCCCCCGCACGCTCCAGATGGCGATCTCGGGGCTGCGCGACATGTCTGTCATCACGACGCCGCCGGTCGACCGGCGGGCCATCCGCACCCTGGTCACGCGCCCCGACCCGGCGATCCTGAAAGAGGCGGTCACCCGCGAGATCGAGCGGAGCGGCCAGGTGTTCTACGTGTACAACCGGGTCGAGGGGCTCTACGAACGCGCGGCGCGGCTCCAAGAGCTGGTGCCGACCGCCCGCATCGCCGTCGCTCACGGGCAGATGAGCGAGGGCGCGCTCGAGCGCACGATGCTCGACTTCGTCGAGGGTCGGTACGACGTCCTCTGCGCCACCGCGATCATCGAGAGCGGGCTCGACATCCCACGCGCGAACACGATCGTCATCGATCGCGCCGACATGTTCGGCCTCTCGCAGCTCTACCAGCTGCGAGGTCGAGTCGGCCGGTCGCGCGAGCGTGCCTTCGCGTACCTCGTCGTGCCGCCGCTGAACGAGCTCACGCCCGAGGCGCGCGCGCGGATCGAGGCGCTCGAGCAGCACACGGAGCTCGGCGCAGGCTTTCAGATCGCCTCGCTCGACCTCGAGCTGCGGGGCGCCGGCGATCTGCTCGGAGCCGAGCAGAGCGGCACCGTCGCTTCGGTCGGCTTCGAGCTCTTCTGCCGGATGCTCGACGAGGCGGTCCACGAGCTGTCGGGCGAGCCCGTGCGCCACGAGATCGACCCCGAGCTCTCGGTCGACGAAGAGGCCCTCCTCCCCGACGACTACATCGAGGACGTCGGCGTGCGGCTGTCGCTCTACAAGCGGCTCGCCTCGGCCGCCGGCGAGGGCGAGGTCGAAGAGATCGCGATCGAGATGGAGGACCGGTTCGGCCCGCCCCCGGACGCGGCCCGCCGGCTCGTGCGCCTGATGCGCCTCAAGACCGAGCTCCGCGCCATCCGCGCGCTCGGGTGCGAGGCGACCGCGCGCGGCGCGACGCTGCACCTCTCGGAAGACACGCCCATCGATCCGGAGAAGGTGCTCGAGCTCGTCAACCAGAAGCGCTCGCCGTGGAAGATCACGCCCGACATGCGGATCACGCGGAGAATCCTCGAGGGGGAGCCGGTCAAGGGTGGGCTCGACGCCGCCGATCGAGTGCTCGCCGAGCTGGCGAGATGTCTACGTAGCGCGTGAGCTACGCCACACTTTCGGGCGCGTCTCCCGACGTAACGTCATGAAAGAAATGACATTTGGATGCATCGGATCGGCTTGCTCGTCCAATGGGGCGAGTTAGGCT